>CANHLE010000040.1 GCA_947461435.1 Paracoccaceae bacterium
ATCGCCCCGCAGGTCTTGTACCGCGATCATCATCATGCCGCGCCAGAGCTTTACGCCCCCCTGACCGGCCCGCATGGATGGCGTTTTGGCCCCGGCCGGCCGCTTGTGATCAAACCCGCCCACAGCCCGGTCTGGAACCCGCCGCATCATCCGCATTTGACAAAGGTGGGCCCTGTGCCCTTTCTGTGTCTTTGGGGCTGGACCCGCGATATCCGCGAGCCTGCGCAGGTTCTGCCCGCATCCGATTGGCCAGAATTGGAACGCCTGCGTCTTGATGTCTGATGCCGCCCCCGCCTTCCCCTCACGCCGCCGACAGGCCACATGGGGGGATCAAGCGGCAAGTCGGGCCTGCCTTACATGCGCCCGGTCAGCACCAGAATAACGATGACAATCAAGATAACCCCCAGCACCCCCACGCCGCCGTGCCCATAGCCATAGCCGTAGCCGCCAACAACGCCGCTGAAACCACCCAGCAGGGCAATGACAAGAAGAATGATCAAGATAGTGCCAAGTGACATGTCGAATTCCTTTTTATGTCAATAAAAACAGCCGCCTCACCGTCTGAGGCCCTATTGCGTCACGCCGATCTTTGCCTCTGGCAACGGCGGTTCCGGCAGATCACCCGGCGGTGTGCTGGGGGGGTCCTCTTCGGGGCCGGCTTGGCTGTCACGCATTGGCAGGTCAGACCGCACCCGCCGCGTCATTGCAGTCCATTTCGCTTCAACCTCGTCCCAGCGCATCGCGTATCCTTTCCTTGTTCCGAAATAGCCCTGACACCGTGTACGGCTGTGCACAGGGCGGAAATCCAACATGGAAATACCACCCCGTACCGCAATCACATGAGTGCGGTCTGCTGCAACAAGATCAACCCATCCACGGCACAGATCCGTTTTCAGCAAGATGACGCCCCCAAGGGTGATATGGCAGCGCACCCCTTGAATGTCAGTTTCCCCCACAGGTTGATCAACCCATCGGACTGAATCACCCTATACCCGGCCAAATCAAACCATACTGATCTGCGGCAGGACCGGATTTCGCAGGTGCAGCATTATGGCTGAATTGAAGTCGGTATTTGGTGCAATTCGCACTCAAAAGGAATCACCCATCAATGGTGCAAAACAGCCCATTCGCACGAAAACTATCAGCCTATTTGGAATTGTCCGGTCCGGACCTTGCGGCACTCTCGGATGTCTATGACCGGCGGCGCAAATTCCCCGCCGGTCAAGACCTGATCAGTCAAGGTCAGGAAAATTCTAGCGCATTCATTTTGATGAAAGGCTGGGCCTGCTCTTATGTCCTGCTTGAGGATGGTAGTCGGCAAATCGTTGCTTTTCATATCGCCGGAGACACTTTGGGACTGCGTTCAATCCTTTTTCGCGGCTCTGATCACAACGTGGAGGCGATCACCAACATCGAAGCATCAGAAGTTTTGATCAGCGATTTGGCGTCCGCGTTTGGCCGAAGCACAGAAATGGCGACGGCTATCTTGTGGTCGGCTTCCCGGGATGTCTCGGCCTTGGTGGCGAACCTTGTTGGCCTCGGACGGCGCTCTGCAGCCGAAAGGATCGCGCATTGTCTGTTGGAACTTGCCACAAGACTGCACGAGGTCGATCTGTGCGACATGCATTCTTTCGATTGTCCGCTGTCGCAATATCAACTCGCAGATGCGCTGGGTCTCAGCGCCGTTCACGTCAACCGCGTTTTGCGGGAATTGCGCGAATCGGGCCTGATGACCTTCCAAAAGAGACGTGTCACCTTTGATGACTTTGACGGGCTGGTGGCCTTCGCTCAATTCGATCGCACCTATCTGAAGGATACGCTGCCCAAGAACAGGTTTCCCTCGCCTAAATCGAACCACTCCGTCATAAGGCCCTTGCAGTACCAAGCGCGATAAAAGCTGGCCCATCGGCCCCAAGCAAAAAGTCTGTGCCGGTTGACTAGGGCACAGACCAACGGTGTCCCCCGTTTGGGCGCGCAGCCATGCCCAGGCCCCATGCAAAGCTGATTATTCCCCCCTGTTGCGGCGGGCGCCGCACCTCAGCGATGCGAACACCCTCAGTGAATTTTTCGGTGGTTCACCACGCGAGCCTGGATCTGGCCGGTCAGATGCGGCCATGCGCAGGGCAAAAGCCCGCAAAAAAAATCGCGCGCAACCTAATCCCGATTTCCATATTCACATATGACGAAAGCCGAACACTTTTCGCGCTTTAGGCGCTTGTCCGCCGGACGATCAGGCTTTGGGCGACTCTGTGCCGCACAAGGCACTGTTCGCTTGCACCCAAGGGCGCATGCGGTGCTGTAGCGCAAGCCGAAAACTCGGTCAGTTCCACCACATCACAAGGGGCCCGCCATGACCAATCTTGCGTCACTGATCGCCAATTCCGGTTTGACGAATTCTGCAGACCCTCTTTTCACCCTAGCGAAGTCCCAAGCCCATATCCTGATCCAAGATAGGATGGGCGCCGATAGTTCGGCACCGGCAAGCCTGTTGTCCGTCGCGCCAAGCGGCCCTGCCTTTGCCCCCGTGGCCCAAATCTCAACCGGGCACATGATGCAAACCCTGTCCGTGCCAACCAACGAAATCAACGTCGCCGCAGGCACCAGCGCCGCCACGCTGCAATCCATGATCAATGGGGCCCCGGCCGGCAGCATCCTGCGTCTGGCCGAGGGGCATTTCGCCTTCGACCGCACCGTCACCGTGGCGCGCGATGATATCAGCGTGATCGGCGCAGGCTCTGACAAAACCATCATCGACGTCAAATCCTCCCTCGGCGCCGAAGCCTTCCGCATCGGTCAAGGCACGATGACGGGCCAATACACCTTGGCCGCCGATGTGGCCGTGGGCGGCAAGGTTCTGGCGCTGACCGGGCCGCACAGCTTTGTCGCGGGGGATTATGTGTATCTCTCGCGGGCCAGCACCGAGGCTTTCTTTGATTCCATTGGCGATACGCAATGGCGCAACACCGATGTGGCGCTGCGCACCTCGATCGCGCAGGTCGCTTCGGTCAATGGCAACGTCATCACCTTGGCCAGCGGGGTGCATTTCGATTTTGTCCCCGGCGAGACCACCATCAGCGAGATTGCGATGGGCGAGAAGATCACCATCGGTGGCTTTACCGTCAGCTACGGCCTGTCGCCCGCCGATCCGTCGACCTTCTCAAACACGATGTCGGCCTATGACCGCAACGCCGTGATCGAGGTCAAGGGCACGGCGGGGCTTTCCCTGTTCGACATCACCGCGCGCGATGTGCCGTCCATCGGGGTCAACGTTGCTGCCAGTTTTGGCGCAAAGGTGGATGACCTGTTGATGACGGGGGCGCACAACAAGGGTGACAACGGAAATGGCTACGGCGTTCAAATCCGCGATGTCTACAACAGCACGTTCACCAATCTGACCGATCAGGACATGCGCCATTCGGTTGTCTTTGCCTCCTGGACCTCGGCCGCGGGCAATCTCGTCCATGTGCTGCAGACCGACCGGGACATCAATTTTCATGGCGGGCGTGACCATGACAATGTGGTGATGGTCGATGCCTCGATCCGCGATGTGGCCTCCGATATCATCGGATCCACCGTCTTCATCAACACGGAAAGCACGCATTACGGCTCTGCCACGGACCCCACCACCAATATCATCAAATTTGGTCAGGTCGTCGGCTCCCGACAGGGCGACGATGTTCTGGGCTATGACAACGGCAGTTGGCTGTCGGGCATGGGCGGCGACGACACCCTGACGGGGGGGGCCGGAAACGATCTGCTGACGGGCGGCGCGGAAGATGATCTTTTGTTTGGCGGGGCGGGCGTGGATATCGCCACCTTCACCGGGGCGCGGTCCAGCTTCACGATCAGCGCCGCCGCCGATGGGTTGCACGTCACGGACAAGACGGGAACCCATTCGGTGGATATCGTCAATCAGGTGGAATGGCTGCTGTTTGATGAGGGTGCCCTGCGCCTGTCGGACATGACCTTTCTGGCCACCTCGGCCGTCAATGGCATCTTTACCGGCCCCGGCACCTATCAAGCCAATGCTGCAACCGTGCTGACAGGCACTTCGGGCGCTGATATGTTCGCCGTCACCGTTGCCGGAACCATCGTGCACGGTCTTGCCGGGTCCGATACGGTGCAATCCACCGTGGATTTTGTCCTGCTGGACGATGTCGAACGCCTGACCTTGATCGGCACGGCGGCCATCAATGGCACAGGATCAAATCTGTCTGACCGGATCGATGGCAACGACGCCGCCAATCTGTTGACGGGCGGGGCGGGCAACGATTCCTTGTATGGCAACGGCGGCAATGACATCGTGCAGGGAGGCGACGGGGCAGATGCGCTGTTTGGCGGGGCCGGAAATGACACTCTCGACGCCGGGGCAGGGCGCGACAAGTTGAAGGGCGACGCGGGGGCCGATGTCTTTGTCTTCTCCCTTGCCGATCAAAGCACCAAGGCGGCCCCGGATTCCGTGCAGGATTTTGTGACAGGCACGGACGTTCTGGATCTGCGCTCCATCGACGCGGACACCACACAGTCCGGCAATCAGGCCTTCGTCATCAAGGCCGGTCCCGGGGGGCCCGCCGCCCTGTGGATGGCGGGGGGCTATGTTTATGGCGATGTTGACGGCAACGGCACAGCCGATTTGGCCATCGCCTTTGGCAGTCATATCGTCTCGACCGGCGATATCTTGCTGTAAGTGCAGCTCATGGCGCGGGCCGGGTTATGGGGGGCCGGGCCACAAAAGCGATTGCAGCCCCCCCAGTTTGGAATTTGCCATGTCCCCGAACGGCGCGGCAAAAGCCGCGATATCGGGGGCATAAAAGGTCGCCAGATAGGCGGTTGTCCAAGCCAACTCGAACCCTTGCAACCTGTCTGATCCGTCAAAAAAGCTTTGCTTTGCGCCAGAAATTTGGGTCACAAGCGCAGGATCATCAAAGGCCCTGACCGTAAAGCGGATGGCGCGGTGCAAAGCTCCCTCGCAGGCCTCAAACAGGGTGTGGCCGTCGCGCTGCAACAGGGCGGCGGTGGTCACCAAAGCGCCCAAGGCATGCAATTGATAATGCAATGCCAGATCCTTGCGCGCCATTTCCAGCGGCAGGCTGCCATCCGGATCGGCCCCGCAAGCCACCAGACGCACGCTGGCATCGGCCCAGTCCAGCATATCGGGATCATTCAGCGTCACGCCAACCCGTGCCACCGCCAGCCCGGCCCAGGCGCGCAGATTGTTCTTGCGCGAATTGGGGGGGGCCGTGGTCTCAAAAAATACAATGGTCGATTGCGCCAACCCCGACAGCCAGGATTCGATCAGCGCCCCGTTTTGCCCCTCGGGGACCATGGGCTTGACTTCGGCCCAGGCCCAGGCAAATCCCGCCAGCCTGGACGGCATCGACAAGCCCGCGTTCATGGATCCAATATCACCCAGCGCGCCCGCCTGCGCCCAGGCGTCCAGCCCCGATACCACGCAACGCACCGCCGCCAGATCCCCGCTTTGCACGGCCGCATTGGCGGCCAGGCTCATATCGGTGATGAAATCATCCACGGGCTTAAGCTGCTTGTTCACCTCGGCGTTGCTGACAGTGTCAAAGTCGGACCGGCTTTTGTCCGTGCTTGTATAACGGCTTCCATGGTCCAGCCGCACCACGGGCGGCGCCAAGGCCGGGCAGACGAACGGCGCGGGCAGGTCTTGGGCCTGCGCCCCACAGGCCCAAAGCCCGGCCACCACGGCACCCCAGGCCCAAAAGCCGGTCAATTTGACTCGCCTTGTGTTTGCAGCAAACCGACAATGTCCAAAGCGGTCTGATCTCCGGCCTCCGCCGCACGGTGCAGCCAGACCTGCGCAAGGTCCAACGACGGTTCAATGCCAACGCCCAAGGAATAGGCCTGCGAAAGCAGCACCATCGCCTTGGGATCGCCAGCTTCGGATGCTTTCAGCAGCCATCCCGTGGCGGCCGCAATTTCGTCTGGTCCTTGCGCTGCCTCGCGCAGGCGGCGGGCATGCTCGCGCATCGCCGAAGGATTGCCCGCTTCGGCGGCCGTCTGGTACACCACGTCAAGATCAAGCCGCGTGTCGACCGTCACCGCCAAGGCGGGATTGCGCCGCGTCAGTTCGGCCAAAAGTTCGGGAATATCGGCCGGGTCGCTGCGCTCAACCAAGGTGACAAACAGATCCGCCGCCCGGGTTGCATCATATTGTGCATCGCCGCGCACCCCATAGTATTTCAGCAATCGTTGCACGGCGGTCTTGCTGCCTTTCGCGCTTGACTGCTCGTACAAATCCAACGCCGGGGCCAATCCCTCGTCGCCCAACTGCTCTTTTTGGGTATCGGCCAGAACGACCATCTGCCAATCGTCCTGACCGGCAAGCTCGGCCGCGATCGTCAACCAGCGGCGCATTTCCTTGTCCTGACCCATCGATCCCGAAACCTTGGCAAAGGCAATCGCCTCGCCAAAGGAACATCCCATCACCTCGGTCGCGCGGGCCCGATAGGTCTCGCGCTGGGCCGGATCGCTCAGCAGGGGGATGGCCAACATCAAGGCACTGAAATCACCGCGATCTTCAATGTCTTTGGCGTATTTTGCATAAACCGTCTGGGCTGTCGGGTATTGCGAGGGGTCTGCGATCTGCAGCAATCCCATCGCATCGCCGTTGCCCGACGCCGCCAAAGGTTCCAAAAACGTCAGGGCCTTGGTCCGGTTGGCAAGATCGGGATATTCCAGCAACGCCGCCGCCAATTTCAGCGCCGCCCCTTCATCCCCGATCTCGATGGCCGTGCCGAACAGATCCAATGCCTTTTGCCGTTGGGCGGGCGTTTTGGCCCGCGCCAGATCCAGCGTGGCCGAGGCCGTTGTCACTCCGGAAAAACGGGCGGCGTAACCGACCCAGAATTTTGTCGCCGACGATGGTGCATCATTTCCGGCCAGCACCGCCAGCATATTGGCCAAAGGCGTCGCCCGGCCCGACAGCGCTTGGGTCTGCAAGGCCGCCATCGCCAAGGGGGCGCTTGCCGCGCTCAGCCCGTCCAGCTGCGCCGAGGTGAAATCCAACGACGACGATCCGATCGAAGTTTCCACATCGGCCCAGTAGGCCGCCTCGCGCAGGGCGGGCCCATTGGGCGACTTGCACAAGAACGCTTGTTGCACATCCGTCACCGGGGCAACCTCGCCCATATTCGATACCATCTGGATCAACGGATCCACCGCCTCATAAAACTGCGCATCAGTGCGCGCCCGTCCCAGATCTGCCTCGGCCAGCGCGCGGATGGCAGCGGGATCTTGCCGTTTGGCTGCCTCCAGCCACAGCGGCCGCGCCAGCGCCGCGCCGCGCCAACGCCCCTGATCTTTCAGCAAGATGGCGGCTTGTTTGGAAAAGGCCCATCCGGGCGCATCTGGCAAGGCCGCAAGGCGCTGCAATGTTGCAATATAGGCCGGGCGCAGATCAGGATGCCCTTTCAACCGCGCTTCCAGAAACCCCGACAAACGGATAAGCGCCGCATGATCGCCCAAACTCGTGGCATTTTGGTACAGGGCCTGCGCGGCAGGAATATCTTGCGGGGCAAGGGCGCCAACCTCAAGAATGCGGCCCAAACTGATCATGGCATAGGGCAATCCCCCCTCTGCCGCTTTTGCGATATAGGTCAGCAGTTGGTCGTTGTCCTTGGTGATCCGCTCCGATTGCATGTGATATTCCACCACGCGCCACGCCGACACAGGATCACCCAGATCTGCCGCAAACCGGTACCAGCGCATCGCCATGGTATCATCCGCCGTCACCACCGCACCCGATGAATATTCGCGCGCAATGCGCGCAATCCTGTCGCAGATCAACGGGTCCATCTGGCCGACCAAGGCCCCAAAGGCCATGGTCACCGCCAAGTCGGGGGTAATGTCCCATCCCGGCGGGGCCTTCCCTTCAATGCTCATCCGCGACAGGGCCAGCAGCGCATCTGCGCTTCCGCCATAGCCCGCGGCAATCAACAATTCCGTCCCGCGCACCGGATCCTTGGCAATGCCTGTGCCCTCGCTCAACAGACCAGATAAAACGAACTTCATCCGCGAAGAGGCGTCCTCACTGCGCGCCAGCAACTGCGGCACCAGATTGGACTCCGTCAGCGCCTTGAGATGCCCCAAGGCGATCATCTGGGTGATCTGCGCCAATTTTACGTCGTCCGGCGTGAATTTGGCAGACGATTGGGCAAGGGCCACAATGGCGGCCTGAATCGTCGCATCCCATTTGGCCGCATCCATTTCGGCCAGTCGGCGCAAATCCCGGGTGATCAGGCTCGGCTCCAGATCGGGCAGGGTTGTCTTGTCCCAAGATCCCCAGGTTGCGATCAGATCGGCATCGGGCGCACGCGCCACGCAGATCGGCTTGACCACCATATCGGGCGGCGCAAAGGTCAACGACAGGGTCTGCGCCGGGGCAGCGGTTCCAACCGACACCAAGACGCAAAAGGCCGCCCATTTGATCAATGACATGGCGAAATCCTTCTGCAACCCTATTTGGCGTATGTGTTTTGGGTGCTGTAGCCGGTGTAGCTGCCCCCGGTTCCGGAAAAGACCACCGTCACACCGGCCCGGCGTTCCATCTGAATGCCGGGCAAAACGGCCAAAACCTCGCCCGCTTTGGACCGCACCTCAAAATCCAGACGAAGCGGCGCCTTCAGGCTCACCTGGCGCGAGGTGCCGGGGGCAATATCGCTCAGCGCCATGGCCGAAACAGAGGGCACATAAAGATCGACAAGGGGCAGATCAGAGCTGTTGTAAAACACCAGATCGGCCTTGGCCGGGCTATTGGTGATCAAATCCTGCACAAGGGTCAGCGCGCCGTCCTTGTCCGGGGCAAAAGTGTAAAACGACGCGGGCGCAATGTCGCCCTTGCCTTCATGATTGCCCACGGCCACGGTAATCGGGCCGGGCGCCACCAGCAAAAAGGGCGTCACACCGCCTTGAAAATTGTCAAACGTGGTGCCGCCGATCACTGCCAAGGTCTCTCCGGGGGCCACAACGCGCACAAAAGACGCATTGGGGTCGGCCGGGGCTTCGTACAGGTCTTGCGCGCCGGCAAGGCGGGGCAACGCCAAAAGGGCCAACAGGAAAAGGGTTTTCAGGGTCATGACGGTTCCTTTCTGGAACTGCACAGCGATAGCGTTGTTGCCGCGCTGACAGGCGTGTCGAAGGTGACGGACAGGGTTTTCAGATCCGGATGCCACAACGTGCCCATCGACTTGAAAAACCGCCCCGAGGCTTGGATGCGGTCCCCCCGTTCGATGACGGCCCGGCGCGTGATGCCCGATGCGGTTTCAAAGACGAACTCGGCCCGCCGCCCGCCATCCGCCCCCAGATCGGCAAGGATGGAATCGTCCGGCATCAGGTCCAGCCCGGTCAAATCGGCGGTCAACTGGTTCGGCGCACTGACAAATACCGGCAATTGCGCCGTGCAATTGCGCCCCGCCGCGGCAATCAATTCTTCCATCGGGTCAGGGCCGAACTGGCCCAGATTGTTGTAAACCGGATTCTCCCAGATCAAGAACCGCGGCCGGGTCGCATCGAAATCGCGCGAGATCAGATAAGACGTCATGGCGCCAAACTGGTTGCCGCCTGTGACGGCATAGTTTAGCACATCAAGCCCCGTGAATTGGGACAGATATCCCGCAAAATTCGCCAAAGGCGCATCCGAAAAAGAGGTGCCGACCAAGACGATCTGCGGCGTTTGATCCCCCGCGAAAATGTCGTCCACGACATTGGGGTCAAGGGTTTTGGTGGTCACCTGTGCAACAGCTTGCACCCGGGGCAAATCGTCTTTGCACAGGGCTTGCAACGTGCGCCGCATGGTTGAAAACGCGGCCGTCATGGCGCCCGGCTCTGTGTGATAAACGCTGACGGGCAACTCAGCATAGGTCGGCTGCGCCATGATCGCTTGCGCAATCGCCCCCGCCGCCAACTCTGCCCCTGCGGCTGTCCAGTGAAAGTCGGTCTTGAAAAACGGCGGCGTCTCGGCCGGGGCTCGGGCCAGCGCCGCACGAATATCGGGCGCCACGATGCCATGGGCCGTCAGACGGGCAATGATGTCTTCATAAACCAAAACGGCGGTGGGCGCGTCGAACTGGTAATCGGCCGCGGCCTTTGGCAGAAACTGCGGCATCACCTCGGCCTTGGTGGGCACGGCCACATAAATCAGCGTAGTTCCGCCGTCTTCCAGCGCCCGCGCCAGAACCGCCATGCGGGCGATGATGGGGTCCTCCATCGGGTGGCGCATCCGCAAATCATTCTCCACGCGGTAAAAATTGCCCTCCAGCCCCTCCACCGACAAAAGGGCAGATTGCGTATCGGTGAACGCGCAGCCAAAGGCCGAAGCGGCGTCTTGCGCCGGGGCAGGGGTCGCCAGCAACAACAGGGCGATTGCGAAATTGGGGCTCATGGTGCGGCCTTTTGCTCCAGCGTGGATGGGGTATCGATCAAGCGAAGAAGATTTTCAGCCGTCACGCGGGCCGACAGATTGCCGCTTGACGCGGCCAGTCCCAACGCCGATCTGGCGCCCGCATGGCTAAGCGCGGCATCCGCCGGGTCTGACAACAGCGCGATGCCCAAGGCAAGGGCCGCGGCCGGGTCGCTTTGTCCGGCAAGCGCCAGATAATGCTGCGCCTGCGCAAGGTCACGGCCAAAGGGCACGCCGTTGCTATACATGCGGCCCAAAACCGTGGCGGCCTCGGCATTTCCGCTGATCGCCTGAATGGTCAGCGCGTTCAAACTTTGCGTCAAAAGGCTGGGCCGATAGTCAGACCCTTCCTCCACCAACAGTTTTGCCAAGGGCGGCACGGCAAAGCTTCGGCCCGTATAGGCGGCGATGGCAAAGTAATGCGCGGCCGCCCCGGGCGCGCTGGGCGGCACCAGGGTCTGAAGAAACTTGCCGTACCGAAAAGCGGCCAGCCCATCGCCGGCATCCGCCAGCGCGCGCAATTCATTGGTCGAAACCCGCCCGCCCGTGATCATCCTTTTGCGCGCCGATTGCAGGGCGGCGCTGGGCAAATCCTTTGTGCGCTTGACCTTGTTGTCAAAGACGAAATCCACCTGCACCAGATCGCCGGGCCGCGGCCCGGCAAGGGCAGGCAGGCCAAGGACCAAGGCCAGGACCAGAATGATCAGCCCTCGGCTATCCATTGGACGCTACAAAGTTTGGGTGGGTCTGGTCTGGTTGGCTTGGGTCAGATAGGGGCGCCGTCCACAGGTCAGGATCGCTCAGATAGCGGATCGGAAATTCCCAGATCACCACCTGCGCCGGCGTTTGCGCAAACGCGTCCCCGCCAAGATAATGCCGCATCGGCGCAACCGGCCCAAGGCCGATTTCGGCCAGATTTTCCACTTCGCGGCCCAAGGCTTTGGTCAGGGCATCGGCAAAGCCCCAATCGGTGTTCGCGCTGTAACTGGTGCCGATCAGAACAACATCAATCGGCGCGGCGGCGAAGATATCGGTCACGGGCGCGTCCGCGCGGATCGGAACCAAGGTCACCCTTTCGGGCGGCAAGCCGATCATCGGCGCCAGCGAGTCTTCGGTCACAAACCGGATCAGATCGCCGATCAGGGGTTTGTCTATGGCCGGGCCCTCGGCAAAGGTCAGCGGCCCGCGCGGCAAATAGGCGGCCAAAGCCCCAGCCGTCAGGCTGGCCCCAAGCCGCGTCCAATGGGTGTCGGTGGCAAAAAACACATCTTCTGCCTGCGCCAGCAAGACAGCCCGCGGATCCACCACCTCGATCGACGCGCGGTTCAACCGCGCGATGAAATCGGCGTCCAGCGCGGCCATGGTGGCCGACAGGGCCGGGTCGGGCGTATGGCGCGCGCCGATGTCAATCTTGGCGGGCAGCGGCACCAGAACCAACCGTGTGCCCTGCGCTGCCAAAACCGCTTGAATCGCCACGATCTCATCGATCGCCGCCTCCCTCAGATCGGCCGAGGGCAGGGGCCTTGTTTCTTCGCGCGTGAACAGCCATCCGTCTTGTCCCACCACCGCGCCGCTGCGCGCCTCGCCCAAAAGGGCATAGCGCGCAGCCCCGATCCATCCGAAAGACAGGGCGAAATGGGGCAGGGTGCTTTTGTAAAGCCGCTCAAAGTCGCGCGTCAGACCCCCGGCCAAAAGGTCAGACCTTGGCAGCGTCAAGGCGGTGGGCGGCCCGCTCAGAACGGCCAGATTGGCCACCGCGCCATAGCCGAACAGCATCAACGGAAGAACAAGACGGGCCGCTTTGAACAGGGGTCGCATGGGGCACCTAAAATTGGAAATAAAGGAAAGGGGAAAAACTTTGTTCGGCCATTTTCATCAAGGTCACGGCGGTCAGCACAGTCATCAGCGCGGCAGGCAGCACGGTGTTGATCCAGCCAAGACCGCCGTCCCCCGGCGCAAGATAGGTCGCCGCAAACCGGTTCAGGCGCGGCTCAAACGCGGCCACCGCGATGGACAAGGCCAGAAAGATCAGGCTTTCGCGGGTGATCCCGATCGCCGCCGCCGGGTCCATGGCCCAGCCGTTCAAACCGATCATGCCGGCATAAATGCCGCCCGCCTGCATCGGGTCCGCCGCGCGGAACATGACCCAGCCCACCAGCACGATCAGCAAGGTTGTCCCAAGGTTGACAACCGTCTTGCCTTGCGCCCGCCCCGTCGCCCGCTCCAGCGCAAGCCAGCCGCCGTGCCACAGCCCCCACAGCACAAAGGTCATGTTTGCCCCGTGCCAAAGTCCGCCCAGAAACATCACCAGCATCAGGTTCACATAGGTCCGAACCTTGCCCAGACGGTTGCCGCCCAAGGGGATATACAGATAATCCCGCAGCCAGACCGACAGACTGATATGCCAGCGCCGCCAGAACTCGGTGATCGACCGGCTGACATAGGGCGTGTCGAAATTCGGCCGAAAGTGAAATCCGATCATCAGGCCCAGCCCGATGGCCATGTCGCTATAGGCGGAAAAGTCGAAATACAGCTGCATCATATAGGCAACAGCGCCCAGCCAAGACATCCAGAACGATGGTGTCTCGGTGGCAAAGGCCAGATTGGCCAAAGGCGCGACAGTATCGGCCAGCAAGACCTTTTTCGCCAGCCCGACCGCGAATAATGTCGTGCCATCGATGAACAGGTTTACCGAATGGACGCGGTGGGCGAACTGATGGGTCAGATCCTTGAACCGCAAGATCGGCCCCGCAACCAATTGCGGAAACAGCGCAATGAAAGCGGCAAAGTCAAAGAACCGGTCCGTGGCCACGGCGTCTTTGCGGTAGACATCCACCAGATAGCTGACCGCATGAAACACATAAAAAGACACCCCGATCGGCAGCAACAGCCGCCAATGAATGCCCAGATCCGCCGGTGTGCTGCCCCACAGCGCCGCAAGGCTGTCGATAAAGAAATTCAGGTATTTGAACACCCCCAGAACGGCCAGACATCCCGATATCCCGAGGGTCAGATACATCCGCGCGGCACGCGGGCTTTGCGCGGCCCCGATGCGCCGACCAAAGGCATAGGTCCAAAGCGTCGTGGCAAACAGCAGCGCCAGATAATCAATCCGCCACCAGCCATAAAAGGCGTAAGATCCAATCAGGATCGTCACCGATCGGTGGCGGATGGGCGTCAGGTAATAGACCACCAGAAAGATCGGCAGAAACAAAAACAGAAAGGTTTCAGAGGAAAAGACCATCAGATGCGCCCCCGTGCCGGACATACAGAACGGCGGTCGGCCAGCAGGCGCTGCCTGCCCTTGTCCCGGCGCTCTTCCAGCCAGCCAATGGTGCGCGGGGCCAGATCGCCTGAAAACAGCCGGGGCAATTGGCCTTCCATGTCATTGCCCGTCACAAAGACGAAACCGGCCGTCGCCCCGCGCAGCCCCTCGTGATTGTCCGCGATCTGGTTGCCAGTGATGGAAACACTGGCCCGCTCGCGCTGATCGCGCAGCAAGATCCCCGATCCCGCATTGCCAAGAATGGCATTGCCCGCAAGACTCACCCGTCCGGTGTTCGACAAGGATACCCCCGCGCCCGCCCCTTGGACGGCCAGATTGTCAAAAACCTGCACACAGTCCACTTTGTCCAGCCGAATGGCGCTGCTGTCTTGGCCCGACAAGACATTGCCCGTCAGCGTGATGCGCGCGCTTGACTGATCCACCGACAGGCCCGTCACGGCCCCCAGTACGATGTTATTGGCCACCACGGCATCCACCGATCCGCCAGAGACGCGGATCGCATGGCCCGCCCCCCCCACCAAAAGGTTGTCCGAAACCACCGCCTTGGACGAATGGGAAACCAGGATTGCGCCATCGGTCATCTTGTTGGCGGCAAGCGTGCCAAGGTCGGTATGGATGAAGGCCAGCGACATCACATCGTCAAACGCGCTGCCGCGCACGGCTGAGGGCATCCGGGGCGGCTGCAACCCGGAATTGACGACCGCCACCCCCCCGAAATGCGGCGTCTGCCCAAAACCAAGGTGGGCAAAGGTGGCCTTGGCCGCCGTCATGCTTCCGCGCCCTGCGGTCAAGACAAAGGGGCGAAACTCTGCCGCGCCCCGGTTGGCCGATGCGCTGCCCTCAATTCGTGCCCCCTGAATGTTCAACCAGCCCAGATTGACCAAAAAGCTGCCGTCCGCCCGGCTTAAAATCACCCGGTCCGCGGTCTCAAGCGTCAGCCCGGCGTCCGGCCAAACCACGACCGCGCGCTTGAAGACAACGCCTTGCGGCCCCGATGTCACAAAGTCGGCGGCGTCTGATGCCCCGATCAGGGCCAAAAGACCCGTCAAACTCACCATGCCGCCGCGCAGCAAGATCACCTGATGCGGCCCGTCATTTTGCGCCTTATCCAGCGCCAGATGATCCTTTGCCCCGGTTTGCACGGCAATCTGCGCCAAAAGAAGCCGCAGATCGACCAGTTCCACCACAGGGTTGCCCCCCACGGCAAAGGTGTCAAACGGCAGGCCCGGCAGGGGCGCTGCCCCAGGCAGGCCAAACTGCATCTTCATCGCCTGCGCGGCCGCTTGGGCATCCTCAAGGCGCAGCGCACCCTTCAGCGATCCAATCGCGCCGGCCAGATCCGGTTGATCGGCTGCCATCGGTGCAGCCTGCGCGTGCCACAGCCAAACGGCCCCCAGAACCGCGAAAAGACCCATCCGTCTATTCATGATTGACAAGCGTGTTCTGCGCGCCGTGCGGCCCGGTGGACAAAAGAAGCGCCTGAAGATCCGTGGCCTGCGTGTTGGTCAGGCTTACTTCGGTGTCCTTGTCGATCGACAACATGGCCCCAAGCTTGATCGCGTGACTGGGCAAAACCAGATCTTCGCGGTAACTGCCTTCCCCCGTCACCACCGACAGAAAACTCGCCCCCACCCCATGGCCATTGATCTGCGCCGTTGATCCGGGCCGCACCGTCAGCAGTTCCAGCTTGTATCCCGCCTCGGAAATCAGATCCTCTACCTTGCCCCAGGGTTTGCTGTGATACATGTGGCGCACCACTTCGGCCCGGTTGCCCGATTTCAGCGCCTCCACAACCTGCTTGACCTTTTGCGCATGCGCCCGGTTGGTGACCAGCAGTGCATCTTTGGTGTCCACCACGATCACATCGTCCATCCCGACCACGACAACCAACCGCCCGTCGGATCTGATCAGCGAATTTGTGGTGTCCAAGGTCAGCACATCGCCATTCTTGACGTTGCCATCATCGCATTTGGGGTTCACGTCATAGACCGCCGCCCAAGCCCCGATGTCATCCCATTTCACCGTGATCGGTGCCAGATAAACCTCGGGGGAGCGTTCAAAGATCAACCGTTCGGTCGGCTCATTGCGGGCCCGCCGAAAGGCCTGCGGCTCCAAGGTGATGCCGCTTTGGTCCGCCGTTGCCTCAGCGACGGCTTGGGTCACATCGTCATACGTCTTCGGCTCCAGTCTTTGGAATTCCAACGCGATCTGCCGCGCACTGAACAGGCTGATCCCCGAGGCCCAATAGGCCGTGCCACTGTCGATCAGGGCCTGTGCGGCCTGTGCATCGGGCTTTTCAACAAAGCGCGATACATGGTGCAACCCCTCATAGGCCGCCATGCCCCCCCCATCGACGATATAGCCATAGCCGGTTTCGGCATATCCCGGCGTCACGCCAAAGGTCACGATGCGCCCGGCAGCGGCCGCCTGCGCCATGGCCAGAATGGTCGTGTTCACATCCCCGAAAATGATATGATCCGACGGCAGCATCAGCAAAAGCGCTGCGGGGTCGCTGTTCAAGATCTTCAAGGCCGCCGCCAGAACCGCCGGGCCGGTATTGCGCGCCACCGGTTCGCTGATGATCAGCCCGCCGCATTGAATATCCGCCAGCTGGTTTTGCACCAGACCGGTGTGGCGGTGATTTGTCACGACGATCGGATCTTGAAAATTAGGGCCTCGGTGGCGCTGAACCGTGGTTTGGAAATAGGTCAGGCTGTCCGTTCCGCCGACCCTTTGAAATTGCTTGGGTTGGTCGATCCGCGACATGGGCCACAGGCGCGATCCCATCCCGCCGCACAGAACAAGAGGAAAAATCTTGTGCATTTTATATTCTTTCCATGAATTGAACGGCCAGATCCCGGGCGCGTGACACCTGATCGCCAAGCCATCCACTTTGGCGGATCAGTCGAATTTGAACGGGGCTGCCCACCAGCGCGGGGGCAAGGGGGCTTTGCGGGGTCAAAACCGCAGGCTCGTTGTCGCCCGGCGCGGCTTGTGCGCCAAGGATGGTTCCATCCGGAAAGGTCATCTCCACCCGGTCGCCGCGTGCCAGATCATAGGCTGCGGCAGGCGGAATATGCGCCAGAACGACCACGGCCGACTGCGGCGTTGTCAATTGCAAGACAGGTTCGCCCGCCAGAACCGTGGATCCGACGCGCAGGCCAAGGCTGGCGGCCGAACAGGCGCAGGGCATGGTCAGGCTCAGCACATCCCCGCTTGACGTGGTGATCGCCAGCGCCACTTGGCCCATCGGGGCGGCCGTATCCAAAAACGCGATCTGACCGCTGGCCGTGGCCCTCAGAACCTCGCCTTGCAAGGTGACAACCCCCAGATCGGGCAAAAGCTGAACAAAGCTGCGCTGATAGATCAGCCCCCCCGCAAGCCCCACCAGGGCCAGCGTCAAAGCCACCAGACCCGCGCCCTGAACAATCTTGCGCCCCGTCTGCGCTGCGGCCGGTTTGGCCGGTTTGGGCGGCGTTGTGCCCGCCACGCCAATGACCTGCCCAAGCGAGACAAGATCGCGGGCGATATAGGCGTTCAGGATGTGGCGCAGCTGCGCCAGATGCGCGCCCGAGGGCTGGGTAAAGTCAAGCTCCACAACCCCGCCGCCCGCTTGGGTGTCGCGGACATTGGCCAGCAGCACCAGCGTGACCGAAAACCCATCGAAATCAAAGATCAGCCGGACAATGCGCGGCACCCCGGGCGTGGCCGCCCCCAAAAGCCCCACCACATGCGCCCCCACCAGCGACAGGCCATTGCCGCGAAACTGGCGCCCATCGATCAGGGCCGTGAACGGCAGATCCACCACGGCATGGTCATTGCCGGCGCTCAGCGGGGCAATGGTCGGGTTTGACAAGGTCAGCAATGACGTTTCCATGAAAAGACCTTTCCAGTCGGTCACAAAAGACCAGAGATGAGGGTGACACCCAGCGTAAGCCAGCCCAGCGTCAGAACGTGAATGAAGGTAGAGACCCGGTCAGATGTCGTGGCGATCCGGCGGCCGCCTGCGGCCTGCCGCGTCCAGCGTTGCCGGTCCAGCCGGAACAGCACAAAGCTTTTGACCGCCGCCCCGACAATTTGCCCGAAGTACAACAAGAAGGGATAGCGGATCGGAAAGGCCGTGCCGCGAAACAGCGACAGGGCCAGACAGAACACATACCGGGTGAACAACACCCAAGCGAGATAGGCCACCAAGATCGCCGGCCCCATGACCGCCGCCGTCAGCAAGACCCCCAAAGGCCCCGCCAGCGTGGTCCAGATCGTGATGCGTTGATCCAGCAGCGACCACCAGGTAAACGCCCCGATCCGCGATATCGGCAGCGCCAGCGCCCGCCCGTTCGTGCGCATCATGTTGCCGTACCAGCGCACCATCAACGTCGTGGCCGACCCGACAAACCCCGCCATCGGTTGGCGCTCCATCGACAAGGTGCGCACATCGGGCAGATACAGCATCCGATAGCCTGACTTCAGCAGCCAGAACCATGTGGATTTGTCATCGCCCGTCAAAAAGGTCACCCGGCCCAAGCGCCAATGCTCCAGATGGTCCGAATGGACCTGCGCGATAAATCCCGGATCCGTGGCCAGATCGGCTCTGAACACCGACATCCGCCCGGTCAGGGTCAGTACACGTCCCGCCAAAGCCATCGAGGACATCAGCACATGGCGCTGCGTGAACCGCAGATCAAACCAGTCCCGAAACGCCGGCGCATCGGGAATCTCGGCGGCCTCATCTGTCGTCAGGGCGCCCACAGCCGTATCGCAAAACCACGGGGCCGATTGCGCCACGATGTCTTCGGGAACGCAGCTGTCCCCATCCACAAAGATCACGATGTCGCGCCACGACGGGGCCAGCGCCGCAATCATCCGCAATCCCTTGGCCAAGGCATCGCGCTTGCCGGTCCCCGCAATCTGGTCAATGGTCAGGCGCACCCCTGACATATCTTCGCGCATCTGGGCAAACACCGTGCGGATCAGCCGCGCATCTGCCCCCTCTACGACCGAGGCGACAATACTGGCCCCGCCTTCGGCCCGGCAGGCCGCCACGAAGATCGATTGATACACCCGCGTGGTCACCTCCGGTTCGATCTTGAAACTGGTGACCAGAAAAAAGGCATGGGGGCTGGTCCTGCGCGCGGCATAATGCGCCAAAACGCGCCGCTTCATCCGCGGAAAGGCCACCGCCTGATACCAGATGGCGCGGACAAAATTGATGCCCGCCCAACTGTAGCGCCAGATACCGATCGCCCCCAGCGCAAAGACAAAGCCCTGCGCCCCGACCAGCGCTGTCTGCGGAATCGACAGCGCGACCAGCACCAGAACCGTCAGATAAAGGCTGTGCCCCAGAACCTGCATCTTACCAGCAGATGCCCTGATAGGTGCCATTGGACACGGTCCCGGCCCGCAGACGCGTCAGGTCCACCATCGGATGATCATCCATGATCCGCGCCAAGGGCCCCGTCGCCTCGTCATAGCTGTTGCCCACAAGGATCACCCCGGCCCCGGTGATCAGCGCCTCGATGCTTGGCACCATCCGGTCCCTCAGATCGGGGACCACCTCATTGCCGCGCCCGGCCGCCCCATCGTCCAAGGCATGGGCAATGGCCACGTTCGGATCATAAACCTGAACCTGCAAACCCTTCGCGATCAGCCGCGCGGCAAGTTCTGCCAAGGGGCTTTCGCGCAGATCATCGGTTCCGGCCTTGAAACTGATACCCACCAGCCCGACCGCCCTTTGGCCGGTCGCCGCTACCATCTGGGCGGCCCGTTCGATCTGCGCATCATTGGCCTGCAAGACCGCGCCCATCAGCGGCGCCTCCACGTCTTTTGACCGCGCCAATTGCCGCAGCGCGCGCACATCCTTGGGCAGGCAAGATCCGCCAAAGGCAAAGCCGGGGCGCATGAAATGGGACGAGATATTGACCTTATGGTCACTGCACAAAAGCTGCATCACCACTTGGCCATCCAGACCGCAGGCCTTGGCGATGTTGCCGATTTCATTGGCAAAAGTCACCTTGACCGCCCGCCATGAATTGGATGTGTACTTGACCATCTCAGCGGTGCGCAGATCCACCTCATGGGTCTTGCACGGCATGTCGCGGTTCAACAGGTTCAGCAGGGCAAAGGTTGGCTGGTCCAAGGCGCCAAACACAATCAGGCCCGGATCATAGTAATCCACGATGGCCGTGCTTTCGCGCAGAAATTCCGGGTAATAACCCACCCCGAAATCGACCCCGGCCGTCTTTCCCGATGCCGCCTCCAGCAGGGGTACGCAGACCCCCTCCATCGTGCCGGGCACAATCGTGGACCGGATGATGACCGAATGGAATGACGTCTTTGACGCGATGGCGGCCCCGATGATGCGGCACACCTCCGAGATATGGGCCAAGCCGACAGATCCATCCGCATTGCTGGGCGTGCCCACGCAGACATAACTGGCATCCGTGTCGCGCACCGCCTGCGCCGCATCCAAGGTCGCCGTCAGCGATCCGGTGGCCACAGCGGCGCTGATCAGCTCCTCCAAACCGTTCTCAACGATCGGCGAATGGCCGGAACTAAGGATGGCGACCCGCTCTGGCACGATATCGACCGCCACCACCTGATGCCCATCGCGCGCCAGACAGGCTGCCGAGACGACGCCCACATATCCAATACCAAACACTGAAAGTCTTGCCATGAAATACCGCTCCAATTTACGTCGTACAGCACGAACCCCTCCCGGGGGCCCGGCACTCAGAATTCCAAATCCAAACGCAAACCTTCCGCCATCACGGCCCAAGGCCGTGGTGCCGCGCCGCAAGGCGAGGGTCGTGTTGGTTTTGGGGGAAGGGAGGGCCGGAAGATCAGCCATCCCCTATCATGGTTAAAACTGACCTATTATGCAGGCGCAGAAACTAATCCATGTCAGCGGCGAGACTTCGCTCAGGCCAATGCGCTGCTATTATTTCTAAAAAAAGCGCTTACGGTGCGGGCGCGCATTGGCCAAAGTTATGATCGCTCCAGACAGAACCTAGGCAAAGGTGGCACTCCCCTTCAGGCGATTCGCGCCCTGTTCGAACAGGGCACCCCCCGGCAGCAATCGCGTCGCGGCCCCGCCCCATGATCTTGGTCTTGGGGCAACGGTCTTTGTCGTTCCGGCGATCTAACGCCCCCACCGCCGTCAAAGATGCGGCCGCCAACTCCCCGTCGCCGCCTGCAGGTTCTGTCTTAAGCTTTCCGCACCTTAGCCAGATAAATATCATAAAAACATAAGGTTATCGCTTTTCAAAGATCAGCCCGACCCCGAACCTAGCCCCTTGTTCCGCCGCCAAAACCTTGACTTGCCCCCCCAAAGCGTCCCCTCGCTGCACAAAGCCGCCGCAAAGCGCTGGCCTTTAGGCCGGCTCGCCCCATCTTCCTGCCTACGGCCGATCACAGGAGACTGACGTGACGCGCGAGGATGAACTCATGGTGGCCCACCCCGTTCCCGAAGGCAGATTGGGGCGGATGGTCCGGCTTGGCACCATGGTTTCGGGTGTGGTTGGCGGCATGCTCTCGCAGGGCGCCCGCCAGATGGCCCAAGGCCAAAGGCCCAGCCTGCCATCGGTCTTTCTTACGCCCGCCACGGCGCAGCGCCTGACCCGCGATCTGGGGCAGATGCGCGGCGCGGCGATGAAACTGGGGCAAATGCTTTCGATGGATACCGGCCTTGTTCTGCCGGCCGAGATGACAGCCATCCTCGCCGCTTTGCGCAACGACGCCCCGCCGATGACACCCAAGCAGTTGCAAACGGTGCTGAATGCCGAATGGGGGGCAGGCTGGTACGCCCGGTTTCCCCGCTTTGATCTGCGCCCCTTCGCGGCAGCCTCCATCGGTCAGGTTCACCGCGCGATCACCGCCGATGGCCGCGATCTGGCCATCAAGGTTCAATATCCCGGCGTCAGGGCCAGCATTGACAGCGACATCGACAATGTCGCGGCCCTTTTGCGCCTGCCGGGTCTTGTCCCGCGCGGCATGTCCCTGTCCCCCGTCTTGGACGAGGCGAAACGCCAATTGCACCAAGAAGCCGATTATCTCGCTGAGGCCCGTCACCTCATGGCGTTTCGAACCTTGCTGGAAGGCTCAGGCGCGTTCCGTCTGCCCGACCTGCAGCCCGATCTGTGCACCTCGCAGGTTCTGGCCATGACCTATGTTGACAGCCAACCGATCGAACAGCTTGCCAACGCCGCCGAAGATCTGCGCAATCAGGTGGCACGGGATCTGATCGATCTTGTGCTGAAGGAATTGTTCACCTTTCACCTGATGCAGACAGATCCCAATCTGGCCAATTACCGCCATGATCCTGCGACAGGCCGCATCGTCTTGCTGGATTTCGGGGCCGTCATGCCGATTGATCCCGACGTCGTTGCCGCCTTCCGTCAACTGCTGCGCGCCGCCTTGGACGGCAGGCCCGCAGACCTGCACCTTGCCATGCTGAACGTCGGCTATTTTGACAGTGCAACCGCGCCCCGACATCAAGACCTGATCACCGCCATGTTCACGGCCGCCATGGCCCCCCTTCGCCAATCTGAACCCTATGATTTTGGCAGCTCGGCCCTGATGCTCACCCTTCGGGACATGGGAATGGGCCTTGGCTCTGAACGCGATCTTACGCATATTCCGCCCCCCGCGTCCTTGTTCTTGCACCGCAAGATTGGCGGCATTTACCTGCTGGCGGCGAAACTGCGGGCCAAGATCGCCCTGCGCGCCTTGGTGGAGCGCTATTGTTGATCCCCCGGTCTTCCGGCCCTCCGTGACAAGAGCGCGGCAGTGGGAAAGTTTGCTTTCGCGGCGCCAATCTGCTGCTATGCCCCCCCAACATGACACCCGCCCGCAGGGGCCAAGATTGAGATCTCGTGACAATGACCGCTGCTGATAAACCCCTTGCCATCGTAACAGGCGCCTCGTCGGGCGTAGGGCTGCATGCCACCAAGGCGCTGATCGACAAGGGATGGCATGTCATCATGGCCTGCCGAAATCTCGACAAGGCCGCTTCGGCGGCCCAGTCGCTGAACCTGCCGGTCGGGGCGTTCGACATCGCCTTTCTGAATCTTGGATCCTTGGCCAGTGTCCGCGCCTTTCACGCCGCCTTCCGCGCCCGTGGCGTGGCACTTGACGCTTTGGTGTGCAATGCCGCCACCTATCTGCCACAGTTGAAATCCCCCCTGCGCTCGGCCGAAGGTTTTGAAATCAGTGTGGCCACGAACTATCTGGGGCATTTCTTGTTGGCCAACCTGATGTTGGACGATCTGCAAAAGGCCGCAGCGCCGCGCTTGGTCACCCTTGGCACCGTCACCGCCAATTCCGAAGAATTTGGCGGCAAGGTGCCCATCCCGGCCCCGGCGGATCTGGGCGAATTTCAGGGCTTCAAGGACGGGTTCAAGGCCCCGATTGCCATGATTGACGGCAAACCGTTCAAACCGGGCAAGGCGTATAAAGACAGCAAGCTGTGCACCATGATGATGAACCGCGAATTGCACAGCCGCTTTCACGCATCAACCGGGATCGTCTTCAGCACCCTCTACCCCGGCTGCGTGGCCGACACGCCCCTGTTCCGCAACGCCCCAAAGCTCTTCCAGAAGATTTTTCCGTGGTTTCAGAAGAACATCACGAAGGGCTATGTCAGCCAACCCCTTTCCGGCCTGCGTGTGGCCGAGGTCGTGGCCGACCCCCAGTTCGCGCAATCGGGCGTTCACTGGAGTTGGGGCAACCGCCAACAGGAAGGCCGCGCGGCCTTTGCCCAAAACCTGTCGATCAAGGCCACAGATACCGCCCGTTCCAAAACGCTTTGGGATCTCAGCGCGGGCCTCGTCGGGCTGTAAGCCCCGGCAGGGGTCGGGCAACAAAGCGCCCTTAGGGCCCGTCTTGTTCCCCGCGCGGCGGGGCGCCGCAAAAGGCAGTCCAGTCCAAGGGCCCGGACTGCCCAAGGGATTTAGGACAGGAAGGTCACTTTTCCGGTTTCGATGTCATACAATGCGCCAACCACTTTGACGGCCCCGGTTTCAACCAGTTCCTTCAAAACAGCGCTCTTTTCGGTCATCGCGGCGACGGCAAAGCGCACGTTGGTCTCTGCGACCGACTCGACAAACTCGTGGTTCTTTGACGACCGTTCGCCCACCAAGGGCGTTGCGGCAACGGCAGGCTCAATCTCGTCCAAAAGCGCCGTCAGGTTTGCCCCAACGTCCGCTCTGTCGACCGCGCCCTTGACGGCCCCGCAATGATTGTGGCCCAGAACGACAATGGCCTTGGCCCCTGCAACCTTGGTCGCATATTCAAAGCTGCCCAGAATTTCCGTTGTCGGCACGTTGCCGGCGACGCGTGCCACAAAGATATCGCCGACCTGCTGGTCAAACACCAGTTCCGGGGCCGAACGCGAGTCGATACAAGCCAGAACGCACGCAAACGGCGTTTGCTTTTCCGCGGTTGCCGTCATTTCGCCCAGCAAGTCACAGTGAAGCGACGCGCCAGTCGAAAACCGGGCATTTCCGTCCACAAGGAACTGAACCGCTTGATCTGGGGTGCTCGCCGCTTGGGCGTCGGCCAAGAAGGGCGCGCATTCATCTGCACGCAGGATGCCGGCGGTCAGCGTGAAGGCCGCCGTTCCGACCAAGGCCGTCGCAAGCCCCAAAAACTTCCGACGTCCCAAAGGTTCCTGTTGGGCGTCGTCGCATAGATTGCACATGGTGGATTTCCTAAACTATTGAAATTTAACTCTGTTTCAACTTGGCGGCGCTTGGTCAACGGGCGCAGAGGGCTAGAAATCCATCCAAAGGGATCATGAATATGATCAAAAATTCATCTTCGGATGATCCGGGCATTCAAATCAGCCCGATCCCCAGCGCAGCGGTTGTGCCGCACGCGCAGCGCGGGCGGGACCAAAGGGTTAATCGCGCCCGGCGCGGCCGCTTTCTGCCAAGGTCGCCCCGGATCTGTCGTTGCCGAAAAGGGCCCACCGAAACCATGGGTTGCCAGGGTGCGCCGCCGCTCGCGTGACCTGCAAAAAACGCTTATCTGGTGGACGCCCGCCCGCAAAATTCCTAAACTGAAAGCTGTCGATTCTGGCAGAAACGAAACCGGCTCAGGCAGAGGGAAAGCCTGCATTGACCTCTCGCATCCCGCTTTTTTGCGCCGCACTGGTCATCCTGTGGCTCCCCCTTGGCGCCAGTTCAGCCAGCGCCGGTTCTAAACCCCCGGTGGCCTTTTTCTGTGCCGCAGGGCCGGGCGTCGCACAGCAGGATGCCGAAACAGTTTGTCACGAGGTGTCCGTTTTTCTTCTGCAAACCTATCCGGATCATACCTTCACGCCCGGCGGCGAAAAGATGATCACGCTTGAGATGACAGTGACCCTGTCAACCCAGCGCGCACTGGGCCTGCAAAGCGCATGGACGGACCAGCAAGGAAGCCGTACGGAAGGCCAGGCCTTGAAGTCCGTCTTTTACGACCATGGTGCCACGCCAGTAACGCGCCGACGCTTTTTTGCGGCGTTTTTTCAGTTGAACCCCGTTCCCCTCTGAAATCGTTCTGACCCAAAAGGCATCTTCGTGTGCATCATCTGCGCCCAGCGCACCCCGGACAATTTTTTGGCCCGGTTGGATCTTCACGCATCTGCGCGCGTCAGCGCCTTTGCGGCCACTCCTGACGGGATCGTCTTGCAAGGCCTTGGCGCGATCTCGGAAAGAACGGATGCACCCGACACCACGGCCACGCCCCTGACGCTTGTGGTGGGGCAATCTGCCTATGGCACAATCTCCGAGGCGGAGGACGTGGATTGGTATGCCCTGCACTGTGTCGCGGGGCAGACCTATGAGGTTCGTCTTCTGGGTATCGGGTATCAATATCTCGAAGATCCCCTTTTGGGCCTGTACGATTCCACGGGCACCTATCTTGCGTCCAACGACGATGGGTTCTCGTCTTTCAGTTATACGCATGAAAGCGATTCGAGCCTGACATTTACGGCCACCTCAACGGGAACCTATTATCTTGAGGCCGACAATTATTATGGCTTCGAGACTGGCAGTTATTTGTTGAGCGTCACCCAATCAGATCCAAACGGAATGGTCTTTACGGTTGATGAAATCGCTTGGCAGTTAACCAACAATGGCAATGCCTACTTTGGCCGTCCTGAGGCCGGGGTCTTTGACGTCGGTGAAGATGGGTCACTGACGGTTGACGTCACCGGACTGACGGCCGAAGGGCAATATCTTGCTGGCCAAGCGCTGCTGGCCTGGACGATTGTGACCGGCATCACCTTCACCTACGTGACCAGCGACGCAGAAATCACCTTCGACGATACCTACTATGGTGCCTATGCAGATGCGATCACCACGGATACGCAAATCGTTTCTGCTAATGTGAACATCGGAACGGATTGGCTCGAACAGTTCGGTACCTCGCTCGATAGCTATTCCTTCGAAGTCTATATTCACGAAATCGGTCACGCCTTGGGCCTTGGACATGGCGGCAACTACAACTTCACCGCGACATACGGCGTCGACAATTACTATCTGAACGACTCGCTCGCCTGGTCGATCATGTCTTATATGCAGGCCTACAACGACGAGTTCGATTATGGCGAGACAGGGGATGTAAACTCTTATTTGGATGCCTCGTTCCGTCATATCTTCACCCCGCAAATCGCCGATATCATCGCCATCCATTACCTCTACGGCGGCATTACGAGTTCCTTTGTCGGCAACACCACATACGGCTACAATGGCAATACGGGCGTCACGGCCATCGATAATGCCGTGGCCTCCGGTGCCTTGATGGCGATGACGGTTTACGATGACGGCGGGACCGACACCTTGGATTTTTCGGGATACAAGGGCGATCAGGAAATCAGCCTTATCGAGGAATCGCTGTCATCGGTGATGGGCGGCGTGTCAAATTTGGGCATCGCGCGTTTTGTTGTGATCGAAAAGGCGCTTGGCGGTTCTGGCAATGATGTTCTGTTAGGGAACGATGCCGCCAATACCCTGAACGGCGGCCGGGGCGCAGATACCATGATGGGCGGCGCAGGCGATGACACTTACATCGCGGATGGCAGTGACCTGATCACCGAGGTGGCCGACGGCGGAAATGACACGGTCCAATCTGCCTTTACCCACACGCTTGGCACAAATCTTGAAAATCTTACTCTGACAGGGACGGCGGCCACCAACGGCACGGGCAACAGCCAAAACAACGCCCTCACCGGGAACGGAATGGCCAACACGCTGAATGGGGGCACAGGCGCAGATACGTTGATGGGCGGCGGCGGCAATGATGTCTACGTCACGGATGGCGGCGACATCATCACCGAAGCGGAAAATTCCGGCACCGACACTGTCCGGTCCAGCGCCGCTTATACGCTGGGCGCCAACCTTGAAAATCTTACCCTGACGGGATCCGCCGCGATAAACGGCACGGGAAACAGTCTGAACAACAGCCTTACCGGAAACGGGGGGGCCAACATCCTGAACGGCGGTATGGGCACAGACACGCTGACAGGCGGCGCTGGAAATGACATCTACGTCACGGATGGCAATGATACGATCACCGAGGCTGTGGGTGCAGGAACCGACACTGTCCAGTCATCGATCACGTTTATCTTGGCCGATAACCTTGAAAACCTGACCTTGACCGGGACGGCCGGTATCAGCGGCACGGGCAACAGCCTGAACAACGTCCTGACGGGCAACATCGCCGATAATTCCCTAACCGGTGATGCGGGCAACGACACCATGAACGGTGGCGCGGGCATAGACACGCTGATCGGCGGCGCTGGCAATGACATCTATACCACCGACGGCAGCGACATCCTCATCGAGGCGGAAAATTCCGGAACCGACACGGTCCAGTCCTCTGTCACATCCCTCCTTGGTGCCAACTTCGAAAATCTTACCCTGACGGGATCCGCCGCGATAAACGGCACGGGAAACAGTCTGAACAACAGCCTTACCGGAAACGGGGGGGCCAACATCCTGAACGGCGGTATGGGCACAGACACGATGACAGGCGGCGCTGGAAATGACATCTGCGTCACGGATGGCAATGACACCATCACCGAGGCTGTTGGCGCAGGAACCGACACCGTCCAGTCATCGATCACGGTTGTCTTGGGCGATAACCTTGAAAACCTGACCTTGACCGGGACAGCCGGTATCAGCGGCACGGGCAACAGCCTGAACAACATTCTCATCGGAAATGACGCCGCCAACACGTTGAACGGCGGCGTCGGCACGGATACGTTGAAGGGCGGTGCTGGCAATGACATCTATGTCACCGACGGCGCAGACACGATCACCGAGGGGGCTGACGCGGGCACAGACACGGTTCAGTCAAGCGCGACCTACACCCTTGGCGCCAATCTTGAAAATCTGACTCTCACAGGTTCAGCCGCCATTGACGGTACCGGCAACAGTCAAAACAATTCCCTTATAGGAAACGGGATGGCCAATATCCTGAACGGCGGTCTTGGCATGGACAGGCTGACCGGCGGCGCTGGGAATGACAGCTTCTTGTTTAGCAGCGTGACCGAGTCCGGGATTTCGCCAACGTCGTCAGAGGTCATTACCGATTTCGTCAGGGGGCAGGACAAGATCAACCTCAGCGCCATCGACGCCTTTACGGGGTCTGTTCTTAACGACAGCTTTGTCTGGCGGGGAACATCCGCATTCAGCGATGCGGCAAACGGCGAAGTGCGCTTTCAGA
>CANHLE010000041.1 GCA_947461435.1 Paracoccaceae bacterium
CGCCTGCCTCCCAAAAGACAGCGGATGGCAGGGTGACCTCCGTCCCTTCCAAGGGCATCAGCCAGGCTTTGGTGCGGTCGGCCAAGGCAATGGTCGAATTCGACGTGCCGAAGTCAATCCCGCAAAACAGATCTGTCATCGCCGCCCCCACCAAAGCGGTCGGGCTAACGCAAAGTTGGGGCAGATGTAAAGGTCACAGAGTGGGCCCGCGTTCAATCGGGCTGCCATCGGTAAAGCGGGCATGGCGGAAACGAGTCAAATCATGGCCAACCAAACCGTCCAGAACAAGGTCGGCAACGACACGTCCGACACCGGGGCCGATTCCAAAACCGTGCCCGCACATCCCAGTCGCGACAACCAGGCCCGGAACCGCCGCGATTCGGTCGATGACCGGAACGACATCTGGCAAGGTGTCGATCATTCCCGCCCATGTGGCGGTGATGGGCGGTAAACCGATATGGGGGAAGGCCTTGGCGAAATTTTCGGCAACCTTGCGCAGTTCCGCAAGATTGGGGGCCGGGTTCAACAATCTTTGGCGTTCAAAGGGCGAAACCTCGTCAGCCGACCAAGTACGCGGTGTGCCCCAGCCATCGGGGTAACCCTTGGGAGGGGTCAGCCGGAAATGAGTGGAGCGGAAATCTTTGCGCAGGGTCGGCCAGAAAGCACCCATATGGCGAAACGCATCAGGACCGACAAAGAAATCATGGCTTGCCCCCGGCGCAAGCGTGTAGCCGCCATCGGTCCGTCTTCGAAACGCAAAGCGATCATCCGCGGCGTTGCCTGCAAAGACCTCTGGCAAGGGCCCGGTCGCGGCAACTGACGCAAGGACCGACAACTGCGGCAAGTCCACCCCTTCGCGGCGCAGGAACAAAGAGGACCAGGCACCGCCTGCCACAACCACCTGCTGACAAGAGATTCGGCCTTTTTCGGTCACAACGCCCACAATGCGGCCCCCAGCCCGATCCAGACAGCGCACAGCGCAATCTTCGATCATCAAGGCACCGCGCCGCTTTGCAGCGTGGGCCAGCAAGGGAACGGCCTTCCAAGGTTCGGCGCGGGCATCTGATGGGGTGAAAAGAGCGCCAATCCAGGGCGCACGGTGGTCTGGCAACATCTCTTTTAGGGCCGATGCGCTGCGCATTTGAGTATCAAGACCCATTTCAAGCGCAACTTTGCGCCAAGCATCGAAACCTGCCATTTCGGCATCACTGCGCGCAAGGTAAAGAACGCCCTGTTGTTGAAAGCCCAGATCAGGCATTTCCGCCGCAAGGGCCTGCCAAAGACGCATCGACTCCATCATGATGGGCAGTTCTGCAAAGTCGCGACCTTGCTGGCGGATCCAGCCCCAGTTTCGGCTGCTTTGTTCCCCCGCGATCCGGCCCTTCTCGCACAGCACCACCTTTGAGCCGCGTTCAGCAAGAAAAAGGGCAGTCATCACCCCAATAACACCGCCGCCGATCACCACGATGTCGGCAGATTTCGGAAGCCCGTCAACAAATGTGGCGGGTGCGTTCAGACTTATCGGAAACGCCGTCACGCCAAAGTCTCCAGCAAGGCGTTCATGAATGCCTGACCTTTTTGAAATTCGGCCAAGGAAAGGAACTCATCGGGTTGATGGGCTTGGTCGATAAACCCCGGCCCGCAAATGACGGCAGAATACCCGGCATTTTGGAACTGCCCTGCTTCGGTGCCATAACTGACGACCCCACTTTGATTGTCGCCCGTCAGGCGGCGGGCCAAAGTCTCTGCTTTTCCCTGAACCTCGGGAACTAGACCCGGCACGCCAAAAAAGCGAGTTAGATGCACCCCCGCTTCGGGCCGAACCCGCTTCAATGTTGAGTCCAGTTCCGCGGCTTTGTTTTCCACCATCGCCGCGTAGTCATCAAGGTTTTCGCCCGGCACAACGCGCATTTCCAACGAAAACTTGCAATCGGCGGCGGTGATATTATTCGCTGTCCCACCTTTGATCTGCCCAACATGCAACGTGGTATAGGGCGGATCGAAAGTGGCGGCTTTGGGCGTTATTGGCCGAGAGCGGATATCATCGTTCATATCGTTCAACCATTGGATAAACCGTGCGCCTTCCATGACCGCCGACACGCCATAAGGCAAAAGGGACGAATGGATCTCGAATCCCTTCACATGGACATGAAACCCTGTTCCGCCTTTGTGCCCCGTTATGATCGCCATGCCAGACGGCTCTCCGATCAAGGCGATATCGCCTTTGGGCAGAACGTCTTGCATCGCGGCGATCATGGGCGGGGCCCCGGTGCAGCCAAGTTCTTCGTCATAAGATAACGCCAATTGCAACGGCCGCGTCAGCTGACGCTTTTGCGCCTCTACCAAGGCCCAGATCGACAGGGCAACGTATCCCTTCATGTCGCAGGTTCCGCGCCCGTAAAGCCGCCCTTCCCTTTCCGTCAACGTCCATGGATCTGACGTCCAATTCTGCCCGACGACCGGTACGACATCCGAATGCCCTGACAAGACCACAGCGCCCGGAATTCGCGGCCCCGCGTGGGCCATAACAGCGGCTTTTTGGCGATCTTCATTCCAATATCGGTGACATTCCACGTCGTGACCGCGAAGATAGGTTTCCACCCAATCCACCAAATCAAGGTTTGAGCTGTGGCTTACGGTTGGAAAAGCGACCAAGCGGGCCAAAATCTCGCGGGCTGTCAGGATTTCGGGCATTTGTGTCTCCGGCCTTTGCTTTTGTTGTCATAACCTGCTCTTGCCGCGTCATCGGTGTCAAGCAACTGGCACTTTGACGCGGCCTTGGTCGATTTGTCGGGTGTCAGATCGGAAGTTTGAACAAATTCAGGATTGAACGGGGGAAGGAAATACGAAAGACTTGATAATGAACGGTGAGTGTCAAAGCTGACCCGTCAGAGAAAAAATAGAAAAAACAGCGTTCTGGGGAGAGATTCATGGCCGATGGGGCCGCACCCGTTCTGGATGTTCGGGGGCTAACGACCGTTTTCCACACAAGACAGGGTGAGATTCACGCTGTGAATTCCGTTAGCTTCAGTTTGAAGCGCGGCGAAGTTCTGGGTGTCGTAGGGGAAAGCGGATCGGGGAAATCGGTCACCATGATGTCTTTGGTCGGGCTGTTGCCAGCCCCCCCGGCGGAAGTGCGCGCGGGCGAGGTTTTGCTTGGCACCAGCGATCTGCTGAAGATGAACGCGCAAGGCCTGTCCGACGTGCGCGGCGCCAAGGTGGGGTTCGTGTTTCAGGACCCTATGACAAGTTTGAACCCGGTGTTCACTGTTGAAAACCAGATTTGCGAGCCGCTGATCCGCCATTTGGGAATGACGAAACAACAGGCGCGCGCGCGGGCGGTGGAGCTTCTTGACCTTGTTGGAATTCCAGATGCGGCCAAGCGGGTGAAATCCTATCCGCATCAATTTTCTGGTGGAATGCGCCAGAGGGTGATGATTGCCATTGCTTTGGCCTGCGAGCCAGACATTTTGATTGCCGACGAACCGACAACGGCGCTGGATGTGACCATTCAAGCCCAGATCCTTGAGTTGATGAAGGATCTGCGGCAAAAACTTGGGATGGCCATTATCTGGATCACGCATGATCTGGGGGTGATTGCGGGCATCGCGGACCGGGTGATGGTGATGTATGGCGGTCAGGTTGTCGAACATGCCCCTGTTGGTGAAATATTTCACAATCCACAGCACCCCTATACGCGCGCCTTATTGCGAACCATTCCTAAAATCACGGGACAACGGGAAAAGCGTCTTTCGGTGATCGAAGGTCAGCCCCCGATCATGACGGATGCCCCGAGGGCCTGCGCTTTTCGCGCACGCTGCGCCCATCGGTTTGACCGCTGTGAAGCCGAAAACCCTTTGCGGCGCACGTTGGATTCCTTGCCCTTGGGCATAGGGCATGACGTGGCCTGCCATTGGTCACCGGAGGGCGCTGATGCGTGACACTTCGCCCCCCGCACTGGTGCAAGTCGATGGTCTGAAAATGTATTTTCCGATTCATTCTGGCGTTCTGCGCAGACATACCGGTGACGTCAAAGCGGTGGACGATGTCAGCTTTTCGATCAACGCGGGCGAAACATTGGGGCTTGTGGGCGAATCCGGTTGCGGAAAGTCGACAGTGGGGCGGGCCTTGTTGCGGCTGTACGAACCAACGGCCGGCCGGGTGATCATTGACGGTGAAGACATCGCGCAACTGTCATCAGAAGCCCTTCGAAAGAAGCGCCCGACCATGCAGATGGTGTTTCAAGACCCACAGGCCAGTTTGAACCCGCGCATGTCTTTGTCCTCCATTATCGGAGAGCCCCTTGTGGAGCATACGCCGATGACGGCCGCCGAACGGCAGGGCCGCATCTATGAATTGATGGATCAAGTCGGCCTAAACCGCCGTTTTGCAAACCGCTTTCCGCACGAGTTTTCGGGCGGTCAACGTCAGCGGATCGGCATTGCAAGGGCACTGGCCCTGAATCCGAAGTTCATCGTCTGCGATGAACCGATCGCGGCGCTGGATGTGTCGATCCAAGCGCAGGTTGTAAACCTGCTGGAGGATCTGCAAGAGAAATTCGGTTTGACCTATTTGTTCATCAGCCACGATTTGTCCATGGTGCGCCACATCGCTGACCGCGTAGCCGTGATGTATCTGGGCCGGATCGTGGAATTATCGCCCCGCGATGATCTTTACGCGCGCCCGCTGCATCCTTATGCCGAGGCGCTTTTGTCGGCCGTCAATGAACCCGATCCGGACCGTGCCAAGACGCGTAAACGCATTTTGCTCAAAGGCGATCTTCCCTCGCCGGCAAATCCGCCCAAAGGTTGCAATTTTTGCACCAGGTGCCCCAAGGTGTTTGCGCGGTGCCTGACCGAGAAACCAGACCTTGTTCACGTGGAATACGGCCGCCAGGTCGCGTGCCACTTGTTTGACCCCATCAACACTGCCTCCGGATCAACCGGCGGTTCCGAGGACCAAGAGCACCTTCAACATGGAGTGACCCAATGAAACTTAAATCTGCCCTACTCGGTGCCGCTTGCGCCTTTGCAATGGCGCCAGCCGCCTTTGCCGAGCGCGGCACGGATGGCGAGGTCAAGTTGACCTTCCCGCAGGCCGTGTCGATCATGAACCCCTACCTGTCGTCGGGGACAAAAGACATCTACGCGTCGTCGATGGTCATCGAACCGCTTGCGGGCTATGACGATGCAGGAACGTTGATCCCCAAGCTGGTCAGCGAAATCCCCAGCTTCGAAAATGGTGGGATCTCGGAAGATCTGACCACGATCACCTGGAAACTTCTTCCCGGGCTGATGTGGGCGGATGGCTCTGCACTCACGGCCGCCGACGTGGTCTTTACGGGCCAGTATTGCATGGATCCTGCCGGTGGATGCGCGCAGTTGTCCAAATTCGATGGCATCGCCTCGATCGAAGCTGTGGACGACCTGAGTGTGAAGATCACCTTCACTGCGCCCAAGCCAAACCCGTTCAACGCGTTTGTCGGCTCCACTTCGCCGATCTTGCAAAAAGCCCAGTTTGAGGCATGCCTTGGTGCTGCGGCCCCAACGTGTACGGATCAAAACTCGATGCCGATTGGCACGGGCCCTTTCAAAGTGACGGCCTTTACCGTCAATGACACCGTTTCGATGGAAGCCAACGCAAACTATCGCGACCCGGCCAAGCCAGCATTTGCTTCGGCTGTGATCAAGGGCGGCGGCGACGCCGAGGGATCGGCGCGTGCCGTCATGGAAACCGGCGAGTTTGACTATGCCTGGAACACGCAAATCCCGCCCGATAGCCAAGCTGCAATGGCAGCTGCCGGCAAGGGCCAGTTCGTTGTGGCTTTCGGCACCCTTGTCGAACGGCTGGAAATGAACATGACCGATCCTTCGGCAGACCTGCCCGAAGGCGAACGCTCAACCGCGAAGCACCCGCACCCCTTCTTGACGGACATCAATGTTCGTACTGCCCTTTCCATGGCAATCGACCGCCAGATCTTGACGGAAGTGGGCTATGGCGCCGGCGGGGCACCGACCTGCAACGTGGTTCCGGCCCCAGCAATGTACGCTTCGGACAACACCGCTTGCCTGACCCAAGACATCGAAGGCGCAAAAGCGCTTTTGGAATCCTCGGGCTGGGTGGACAGTGATGGCGATGGGATCCGGGAAAAGGACGGCAAGAAACTGTCGATCCTGTATCAATCGACGGTGAACCCGATCCGTCAGGACTTCCAAGCGCTGATCAAGGATTGGTGGTCGGAAATCGGCGTTGAAACGGAATTGAAGGCCATCGACCCATCGGTGTTCTTCGGCGGGGATGCAGGTTCGCCTGACACCTTCCAGAAATTCTATGCTGACGTCGAAATGTACGCCAACAACTTCGATGGCACCGATCCAGAAGCGTATTTGACCCAATACAAGTGCGACAAGGCCCCATCGCCGGAAAATCAATGGCAAGGTGAAAACATGAACCGGTTCTGCGATCCGGCTTATGACGCCATGGTCAGCGAATTGTCGGGAACACGCGATGCTGCCAAGCGTGCCGAACTCGCCAAAAAGCTGAACGACATGGTCACCAAAGACAGCCGCATCGTGGTTCCTTTGGTGCACCGTGGCACCTTGTCGGCCCATTCCAATGCCTTGGGCGGCGTCAAGATCAACGCTTGGGACACCGAGTTGTGGAACGTCGCGGATTGGTTCCGCGTGAAGTGATGTGACCTTTTGGGCGGGCCCTGTCTTCAGGGCCCGCCCATCCCCATTGATCTATGAACAAAGGCATCGCGGGCCATGCTCACCTTCACTCTTCGCAGGCTATTGCTGGCGATACCGACGCTTTTGTTCATCAGTCTGATCATCTTTTTGTTGGTCGATCTGGCCCCCGGATCACCGATGTCCGAGATCCCGCTGACCGTGCCGCCCGAAGTAAGGCAAAAAATGATCGAGGCGCTGGGGGCGGATCAACCTGTCTTCGTGCGCTATATCCTTTGGCTTCGTCAGTTTTTCTGGGTGGAACCGGCCACGTTGATGGACGGCTGGTTCGGATCCCACCTTGCCGGGGATGAACAACGCATCTTGTCTTGGCAATCAAGAAGCCCCGTCTTTACCGTGATTGGCCAGCGCATCCCGCAAACGTTGACTGTCATCGGGACGGCCTACCTCGTGGGAATCATGATCGCCATGCCCATTGGCATCTATTCCGCCTATCGGCAGTATTCGGCGTTTGATCAGTTGGGCACGTTGGTGGCGATGATCGGATTTTCTGTGCCAACCTTTTTCACCGGCACCTTGTTCATCATCATTTTCGCAGTCTGGCTTGGCTGGTTTCCAACCAAATACGACACGACCCTTGAAGTCACGGATTGGGCAAGTTTTATCCTTCAGTTGAAGCAGATGGCGATGCCTGTGATGGTTCTGGGCCTCGCAAACGCGGCGGCGATAAGCCGCTATATGCGATCCTCCATGCTGGAAAACATGGGACAGGACTATGTTCGCACAGCGCGGGCCAAAGGGATGACCGAACGGGTGGTGGTTCTAAAGCACGTTCTGCGGAACTCTTTGATCCCGGTGGTCACCGTCATCGCCCTTGGAATTCCCTCGATTTTTGGCGGCGCGATCATCACGGAAAACCTGTTCGGAGTGAACGGAATCGGCGCCGCGTTGATCGGCGCGATCCATGCCAACGATCTGCCAATGGTGCAAACACTTGCCTTCATCTTTGCGGTCCTGATCGTCCTTTTCAACCTGATTGCCGATGTTCTTTACGGCCTTCTTGACCCAAGGATCCGCTATGAGTAAACAATCCACCGCCATTCCAAAGGCACAAAGCCAGTTTGGCGCCGTTTGGCGGCAGTTTCGCGTTCATCGGGGCGCGGTGTTCGGGCTGGTCGTTCTTGGAATCCTTGCGGGATTTGTGATCTTTGGGCCCCTGTTTTGGCCCGAGGTCAAGCTGAAGGTCGCCGAGGCCTTGAAGGTCAAGAACCAAGGCCCATCGATGCGCTTTCCTTTGGGAACCGATCAACTTGGCCGCGACATGATGGTGCGTATGATGGCGGCAGGAAAGGTATCTTTGGCCGTTGGATTTGTGGCCATGATCATCGCGATTTTTGTTGGCACCAGCATTGGTGTTTTGGCTGGCTACTTCAAACGGCTCGATGGCCCCCTGATGCGCCTGACGGATCTGTTTTTGTCTTTGCCGCTGATTCCGCTGCTTTTGGTCATGGTCATGCTCTTTCGTGACAAGGTCGCATCGATCATGGGTCCAGAACTTGGGGCCTTTTTGCTGATCGTTTTTGCGATCGGAATCACCTCTTGGATGCAGGCGGCCAGGATCGTCAGAGGGGAAGTTTTGGCGCTGAAAGAGCGCGAATATGTTCTGGCTGCCCGGTCGATCGGTGCCCCCGCGCGCCGCGTTATCTTGCGTCACATCCTGCCCAATGTCGTCTCGCCTGTGATGGTGGCGGCAACCTTGGGCGTCGCAGAAGCCATCATAACCGAATCCGTTTTGTCCTTTCTGGGTCTGGGCTTCCCTCCGGATTTTCCAACTTGGGGTCGTCTGCTGTTTGATGGCCTACAATACCTGCAGCTCTACCCGGAACGCGTGATTTGGCCTGGCCTTGCCATTTCGCTTACCGTCTTGTCGGTCAATTACATCGGCGACGGCCTGCGCGATGCCCTTGACCCGCGGACACGTGGCCGCTGAACAAACATGAAAATATTGGTGATCCATACGGGCGGCACCATTGGCATGGTGCAAACCGATCAGGGCTTTGCCCCAAAGCCCGGTGTTGTCGAGGCCGCCCTGACAGACCTGCGCCCGTCCTTTCCGGGCACCACACTTAACATCAAGACGCTCGCTCCCTTGATCGACAGCGCACATGCAACCTTTGCGGACTGGAACCGCATTGCCGCAACCATTGCTTCTGAGCACGATGACCATGACGGGTTTGTCATCACACATGGAACCGATACGATGGCCTTTACTGCGGCGGCCCTTTGTTTCGCCTTGCATGGCCTGCACCGCCCCGTGGTGTTGACCGGGTCCATGATTCCGCTCGGTCTTGCCGAAAGCGACGGCTACAGCAACTTGGCGGCTGCGATTGACGCCGCCCAAAGCTCGGCTGCGGGTGTGTGGGTCCAGTTTGCGGGTCGTCTTCTGCACGGTGCGCGGGTGCGCAAGGTGCATAGCCAGAATCCAAATGCCTTTGAAGACTCGGCCTCGGGTCAGGCACCGCTTTTTCCGGCCACGTCTTTACGGCTGGCCGTTTTTGGCTGCCCTCAGATCACCATTCAAACCGTCTCGCCCGGCGGCAGCGGAAAGGCGATTGCGGCGGCACTTTTGGCCAGCGATGGCGCTGTGTTGCGTGTCTTCGGGGCGGGAACCATTCCCGCTGATCCTGCGCTGAAGCAGGGGCTTCTCGACGCGCAAACGAAGGGCATTTCGATCATCTGCGTAAGCCAAAGTCCAGCTGGCGGCGTTCAATTGGGGGCCTATGCCGCGGGCAACGCCCTTGTCGAATTGGGCGTGATCGATGGACGCGATGCAACCCCCGAGGCCGCTTATGCGAAACTAGCCTATGTTTTGGGTCTGCCAAAGCATGAAAGGCACGCCAGTCTGGCCCGAAATCTGTGCGGGGAAATGGCCGATCAGTGCATCTGACGCCGAACACGGCGCAGCAAAGCCCAGACGACCAGCAGCACCACGGGGGTCAGGATCGCCATGGTCATACCTTTGGAAAGTCCGATACCCTCGGTCACAGGGTATACCGCATAAGCCGCCAAGGAAACCGCATAGTAACTGATCGCAACCACAGACAAACCCTCGACCGTATGCTGCAATCGAAGGGCAAGATCGGCCCGTCGGTCCATGCTTTCCAACAGCTTTTGGTTTTCCGCGGATCGTTCAACGTCAACCCGCGTGCGCAGCAATTCAGCCGCGCGGCCCGCACGTTCAGCCATGGATGCCAAGCGCCGTTCGGCCGACTTCACCGTTCGCATCGCCGGATCATACCGGCGCATCATGAATTCACCAAACGTCTGCCGCCCGCCAAGCCGCTCTTCTCGAAGGGCGGCCACACGTTGCGACACAATCGCTTCATAGGCCCCGGTGGCCCCAAACCGAAAGGAATGGTTGACGGACAGGCTTTCAAGCTCGCCCGTGATGCGCAGCAATTCGTGCAAAACAGATTCTGCCCCCTGCTCTGCCTTGTCGAGATTAGATACCAGATCTGACAGGCGCGGATCCAAGGCGTTCAGCCGTTCAGAAAGGCCGCGCGCGCGGATCAATCCCAGCATCGACATGGCCCGGTAGGTTTCGATTTCGCACAATCGCTGCACGATACGGCCGATGCGCCTTGCACCTGTATCGGGCCGAACAAACACCGCGAACCGCATCTGACCGGCCGGATCAATTCTGAAATCGCCTGCCACGATGGCGGCCCCATCGACCACACGCGACACGGCAAGACTTTCAGGAACAAACCAGTCATCCAACTTGGCCGTGATTTCGGCATCGTCGGTTGGCATAATCTCAACTCGGATCAAGACAGCCGCGATCCGCTTGCCCGGTGCAAGTGAAAGCCAGTCCGAGGGAAACACCTCGGCTTCCGCCGGATCAAAGGGTCGCGCCGACAAGCCCGGTGTAAAGGCGGAATATGTGACAAATTCGGTATGGCTTTCCCACTTCAACTCTGACCGTCCCAACTGGGCCGAAAAATGGTTCGCCCCGGGTTGAGGATGAGAGGTTCCGTGCCGATCCAGAAGCCCGCACAGATGTGCGGTATCCAGCGCCCGATCCCGCCGTTCAGCCTGTTTTGGTTCCTTGATGGCAAGGTAAGTCGCCGTGCAGGGTGCGGTCAGGGCCGGAAATGGCCGCGCGTGCAACTCGCTGACCAAAGGATAACGCAGCGGGTGATCTTCCAGTCCTGCCATAAGGATAGCCATTCATTGGTTGCCAATTTACGGACACAGATGACGTTCAGAACTGCCCACTTCCAGCGAATAGATCAAGAATCGCAGTATACCGAAAAAGTGTTGCAGGATTATCCGGCCCTCGCACTCCCTATGGCACTATAGCCATTTTCGCGGTCACACAGTTGGTTGCCCAAGTCCGACATCCAACTGTGTTTTTTCTTGCGTTTAGTCGATCATTGGAAGCAGGGCATCCAATGACTTTTTTGCGTCCCCATAAAACATCCGTGTGTTTTCCTTATAAAACAACGGATTTTCGATGCCGGAATAGCCCGTTCCCTGGCCACGCTTGGACACGAACACCTGCTTGGCTTTCCAGCATTCTAGCACCGGCATCCCCGCAATTGGAGAGTTGGGATCTTCTTGGGCTGCAGGATTGACGATGTCGTTCGAACCGATGACGATGGCGACATCCGTCGTTGGGAAATCTTCATTGATTTCGTCCATCTCCAAGACGATGTCATAAGGTACCTTTGCCTCGGCCAGAAGAACGTTCATATGCCCGGGCAGACGCCCCGCAACCGGATGGATGGCAAATCGAACCGTCTTGCCTTTTGCCCGCAGTTTACGGGTCAATTCGCTTACCGATTGTTGGGCTTGCGCCACAGCCATACCGTAGCCCGGGATGATGATGATGCTGTCGGCATCATTCAACGCCGCCGCAACACCTTCGGCATCAATCGCAATCTGTTCGCCTGTGACTTCCATCGCAGGGCCCGTCGTGCCACCAAAACCGCCAAGAATGACGCTGATGAATGACCGGTTCATCGCCTTGCACATGATATAGGACAAAATCGCACCGGACGATCCCACAAGGGCGCCAGTCACGATCAAAAGATCATTGCCAAGGGTAAAGCCGATCGCCGCTGCCGCCCAACCGGAGTAGCTGTTGAGCATGGAAACCACGACCGGCATATCCGCGCCGCCAATGCCCATTATCAAGTGATAACCGATGAAGAACGCCAGAACCGTCATCAATCCCAAGGCCCAGATGCCTGCGCCGTTGAAATAAAGAACAAGCAGAACCAACGATGCGATGGCGGCTCCGGCATTCAACACGTGGCCGCCGGGAAGTTTCTTGGCTTTGCCGTCAACTTTGCCCGCCAACTTCCCAAAAGCGATGATGGAGCCGGTAAAGGTGACCGCGCCAATAAAGACGCCCAAGAAAACTTCGACACGCAGAATGGACTGTTCGACAGCGTCTTTGTGCGCCAGTTTCTTGGCAAAGCCGATCAACAAGGCTTTTGAACCTTCATCAAGACTTAGAACCCGGCTCATTTCCAGATCGGCGTTATAACCGATAAAAACAGCGGCCAAGCCGACAAAGCTGTGCAATGCCGCCACCAGCTGCGGCATTTCAGTCATCTGAACCCGCATCGCCACAAACCAACCCGCCACAGAGCCAATGGCGACCATCAAGGCGATGATCCAAACATTGGCAACATCTGGCGACAAAACCGTGGCCCCAACGGCCAAAGCCATGCCGGCAATGCCGTACCAGACGGCGCGCTTGGCACTTTCCTGGCCCGAAAGCCCCCCCAAAGACAAAATAAACAAGACAGCCGCTGCGATATAGGCGGCCGAGACGATACCGATGCTCATTGGCCTCTCCTCACGACTTTTGGAACATGGCGAGCATCCGGCGTGTAACCAGGAAGCCCCCCACGATGTTGATGGATGCGATCAAGACTGAAATTGCTGCCAAGACGACGACAAGCCAATTTCCCGACCCAATTTGCAGCAAGGCCCCAAGGATCACGATCCCGGAAATCGCATTTGTTACCGCCATTAGCGGCGTGTGCAAGGAATGGGACACATTCCAGATCACTGAAAAACCGATGAAACAGGAAAGGACAAAGACGATGAAGTGCGACATAAACTCGGCAGGGGCGAAAGCGCCGACCAGCGCAAGCAGTGCGCCCGCGCCAACGAGCATCACAACCTGAGATCGTGTTTGGGCCTTGAACAAAGCTGTTTCGGCCGCACGTTTCTCAGCGGGAGAAGGTTCCTTGACCTTTTCTTTGGGCTTTGCCGCCGCAATGGCCGCGATTTTTGGCGGGGGCGGCGGGAAGGTAATTTCATGCGACTTGGTGACTGTGGCGCCGCGGATCACGTCATCTTCCATATTGTGCACGATCACGCCGTCTTTCTTTGGCGTCAAATCGGTCAACATGTGGCGGATGTTTGTGGAATAAAGTGTCGACGCCTGCGCGGCCATACGGCTTGGAAAGTCTGTGTAACCGACAACTGTCACACCATTGTCAGAGACGATCTTTTGATCCATCACGGTCAGATCACAGTTGCCGCCCCGTTCTGCCGCAAGGTCAACGATGACCGATCCGGGCTTCATCAGGGCCACCATGTCAGCGGTCCACAGTTTTGGTGCAGGACGGCCGGGGATCAATGCCGTTGTGATGACGATGTCCATCTCTGGCGCAAGTTCACGAAACTTCGCCAACTGTGCCTCACGAAACTCGGGCGAAGAGGGTGCGGCGTAACCGCCTGTTGCGGCGCCATCCTGTGCCTCGGCGAATTCCAAGAAAACGAAATTCGCGCCCATGGATTCAATTTGTTCCGAAACTTCGGGGCGCACGTCAAAGGCATAAACAATCGCACCTAATGACGTGGCCGTACCGATGGCGGCAAGCCCGGCGACACCTGCACCGACGATCAGAACTTTTGCCGGCGGAACCTTGCCCGCAGCCGTCACTTGCCCGGTGAAAAAGCGGCCAAAATTCGATCCTGCCTCGATCACGGCACGGTAGCCCGCGATATTGGCCATAGACGACAGAGCGTCCATCTTTTGCGCGCGACTGATGCGCGGAACCATATCCATTGCGACAACCGTAGCACCGCGCGCCTTAGTGATCTCAAGCAATTCAGGGTTCTGGGCGGGCCAGAAAAACGAAATCAGTGTCTGTCCGTCACGAAGCGCCTCGGCCTCGGCCTTTTCTGGGCCGCGCACCTTTACCAAGACGTCTGCGGCTTCAACAACAGCCGCTGCGGTTTTCAAAACCTCCACACCGGCCGACATGTACAAGGCGTCAGAATATCCTGCCTTCACACCGGCTCCGGATTGAATAACGCAATGATGCCCAAGTTTCACCAGTTGCACGGCCGAATCCGGAGTCATCGCTACGCGGTTCTCGCCGGCAAAAATTTCTGTCAGTGCGCCTATCTTCACTGTATTCCCCCCAAATCAGTCGCCGCCACCTTGGGCAACAAACCCAATTGCAGGCCTGAGCCTTATCACCGCGCAATAAAGTTTCAACGACTGATTTCTTCTTTGATGTGGAAAAAACAGAAGAACCGGCCCTGAAGCTTTCTCGTGTTCGCAAAAACGGCCGCAAAGCCGCCAATTGACACGAAAAGGCCCCGGTAATCCTAAAATTCAGTATGCCGATGCATATCAAATGACCGCCCGAAATTGAACCAAAACGAGATTCACCCCAGATATTTCAAGCTTGAATTTTCGCCCTATACCGCTATTTCTGCGCATCAATTGAAGTTCATGGCGCAGGCCAAAGGGAACAGAAAAATGACCGATTTTGCCGCAACGAAAGACCTGTTCCACCTGCCAGAGGGCATCGTTTACCTTGACGGCAATTCGCTTGGCCCCTTGCCAAAAACCGCAGCAGCCCGGGTTGCCAAAACCGTTGAGGCGGAATGGGGCCAGATGCTGATCGCAGGGTGGAACAAGGCGGGGTGGATGGACAAGCCGATGTCGGTTGGCAACCGGATCGCTCGATTGATCGGAGCTGAGGCAAATTCGGTTGCCATGGGTGATACCTTGTCAATCAAGGTCTATCAGGCTCTGGCGTCGGCCCTTGAAATGAATGCGCCGCGCAAAGTGATCCTGTCCGACAGCGGCAATTTTCCGTCTGATCTGTATATGGCCCAAGGGCTGTGCCGTACGCTTGGTGCGGGATATGACCTGAAGATTGTGGCGCCTGAACAGGTGCATGACGCCATCGACGAAACGGTGGCCGTCACCTTGATCACCGAGGTCGACTACCGCACAGGCCGCAAACATGACATGGCCGCCATCACGGCAAAGGCCCATTCGATGGGCGCCTTGACGATCTGGGATCTTGCGCATTCGGCAGGTGCATTTCCAGTCGAACTGGCCAAGGCGGGCGCGGATTTTGCCTGCGGGTGTACCTACAAATATCTCAACTCCGGTCCCGGCGGCCCTGCGTTCATCTATGTCGCCCCCAGGCACCAAGATCGCGCGCAACCAGCGCTGTCGGGCTGGCAAGGGCACGATGCGCCCTTTGACTTTGACATCACCTATCGTCCGGCCCCGGGGGCAGAACGGATGCGCGTTGGAACGCCGCCCATCTTGCAATTGGCTGCCTTGGAAGCCTCGTTGGATATTTGGGACAGCGTCGATATGAACGCCCTTCGCCGTGCCTCTTTGGGGCTTACAGATCAGTTTATCGCTGGGGTTGAGGCCGCCTGCCCCACCTTGACGCTTGCCACGCCCCGCGACCACAAGGATCGCGGCAGCCAGGTCTCGTTCAGGCACCCTGAAGGCTATGCGATCATGCAAGCCGTGATTGCGCGCAGTGTGATTGGCGATTTTCGGGCGCCTGATATCCTGAGGTTTGGCTTCACGCCGTTGTTCGTCGGTGCCTCAGAGGTTGACGCGGCTGTGGCAACCCTTGCCGACGTAATGGCAAATGACCTTTGGGATCGTCCCGAATACAAGACGCGCAAGAAAGTCACCTGATAGAGTTGACCAAATGCGTTCCAGACCAGGGGCGAATGCATTGAACGGGGGCTTGCCCCCCGAAGGTCACCGTGCAGGCTATGGGTACGAAAGTCTGTCTTACCGCGTCAGCCTGCCTGCGCAAAACCGCCTGAGTAGTACATTTGGCATTGGAACTTGACGAAAAATAATGCCAGTTTTCGCCATTCGCCCAAATCCTTGGGGCCAAATGGCCCGTGATAAACTGATTAACCTTGGAACCTAGCAGATCATGACATCCGCCATTCCCCTTTGTCGTCCGGCAGGATGGGTTTGCCAATGGCGGCGGATCGGAAATTCGTCGGTACTGAACAAGCGCTAAGGGCCGTCGCCCGTCGCTTTTTCCTTATAACCACCTCCGAGGTTCCCATGACCAGCTATGATCCTGCCCAAGACGGGGCACAAATGTCTTTTGACGGCCGTATGTCATACGGCGACTATTTGAACATCGACAAGATTTTGACCAGCCAACGCCTTTTGACCGGGGCACATGATGAAATGCTTTTCATCATTCAGCATCAGACGTCCGAACTCTGGATGAAACTGGCCTTGCATGAACTAGACAGCGCCCGTCAGGCGATCGCCGGCGACCGGCCACGCGAAGCGTTCAAGATGCTGGCGCGTATTTCCCGTATTTTCGAACAACTGAACAATGCGTGGGACGTCCTGCGCACAATGACGCCCGCCGATTACACCACGTTTCGTGCAGGATTGGGACAATCGTCAGGGTTTCAATCCTGGCAGTATCGGATGATCGAATTTTCCGTGGGAAACCGAAACCTGTCGATGCTGCGCCCCCACGCCCATCGGCCGGATATCACAGCCATGTTGAACGCCGAACTCGCCCGGCCAACCCTTTACGATGAATCGTTGCGTTACTTGTCACGACTGGGCTTTGCCGTTCCGAGCGAAGTTTTGGGGCGGGACCTGTCCCAGACATGGACCGTTCATCTTGGCGTACAAACCGTTTGGGAAAGCGTTTACCGCGATCCCAAGGCGCACTGGGAAGCCTACGAGTTGGCCGAGAAACTGGTGGATTTTGAAGATTACTTTCGCCGTTGGCGGTTCAATCACGTCACGACTGTCGAAAGAGTGATTGGATTGAAACGGGGAACCGGGGGCACCGGGGGCGTGTCTTACCTGCGGCGTATGCTAGAGGTCGAGTTATTTCCCGAACTTTGGCATCTGCGCACCACCCTATAGTTGTTTTTGCAAAGATCGCCTCAGGCTTTGACCTTTCTTCTGCCGTTGAATATGGTCGTTAAAGAAACATTGCGCTCCTGCGCGGGCGCTCGTCTGGAAATTGTGAACATGTCCTCTTTGCGTTTCATCGCCGTTGCATTTCTTGCATCGTTTTCACTCACTGGCTGCGTTACCGACCCGGCGTTGAGCGGCGCAAACGGCGCCCAAGCGGCGGCGGCCGCTGCCGCTGGCGCAATGCCGCTTTTGGGGGCGGATGTTGCCTATGGCCCCCTGACGGACGCCGGATTGAACTTGCCGGCGGTGCCCGTTTCAGAGGTACCGGTGGAATTTCAGCGGCAAACCGTTGAATACCCAACGGACCAAGCGCCAGGCACGATCATCATCAACCCCGGCGCAAAGCAGTTATACTTTGTCACAGGCCGCAATAAGGCAATCCGGTACGGAATTGCGGTTGGGCGTGCTGGCTTTCAATGGTCGGGCGAAGCCATCGTCAACGAGCGCAAGACCTGGCCAACCTGGACGCCGCCCAAGGAAATGATCGAACGCAAACCTGAATTGCAACAGTGGGAAGCCGGCATGCCCGGAGGACTGGAAAATCCGCTTGGCGCCCGGGCTTTGTACCTGACGACCAACGGGATCGATTATGGTTACCGAATTCACGGCACGCCAGAATGGTTTTCCATCGGAAAGAATGCGTCCTCCGGATGTATCAGAATGATCAATCAAGACGTGATTGATCTTTTCAACCGCGTCCCAGATGGCGCTAAGGTGATCGTGCTGAATGCAGATGGTTCGATGCCCTCTGGGCTTACGCTTCCACCTCCGCAGCCGAAAAAGGCAAAGCCCGCGGTCGAGAAGGCGCCAGATCCGGTGATCGTACCGCCAATGACGATCTTGCCCCCACCGAACCTTGGGGCCCCGCTCAATGCTCCCGTCCTCTCAACCGCCGTTGCCGTTGAACCTGCCTTATCAACACCCGAAGCGCAGCCTGCTTCCAGCGCCCCATCGACATGTCTGGTAAAGAATGACGACGGGACGTGTTTGTGCGCGGTTTTGTTGGTGAACGGCATTTGCCCGGCACCATAAGGAAATACTGCAATAACCAAATAAAAGGGGCTGCGGTACCGACCGCAGCCCCTTTTATTTTGGCGCAGCCTAGGCCAGAAATGTTTCGTAATCGCTGACCAGCAAATGCGTTGGGGCCACATCTTCGTCAATCTCGGCAAAACGCCCGATCGGTTCGCGGAAGATATTATCGGTCAAGTCATCGTTGACGGTCGATACTTCACCAATCAAAACATCCCCGCCCTCGCCCCAAAAGGCGTGCCAATCGCCCGGCATCAAGGTAACACTTTCACCGGGGGCAAGACGCAACTTGTCACCAGGCGCATAGGCCCGTTCAATCCCGTCGCAGCGCACCAATCCGCCCTTGTCCCAGGCAAAGCCACCGTTGTCGTCTGAACCATACAGTTCAACAACCAACGTCGCGCCACCCCGGTTGATGATATCTTCGGCCTTGATCACATGCGTGTGCATCGGGCTCAACTGATCTTGCCGCGAGATCAAAAGCTTTTCCGCATAACACATGCCCCCTCCGCGTTGTAGATCCGACAGAAGACCATTGCGCAAGGTGAACAGGAACAAGCCCAAGTCGTCGAATTTCCCTTGGCCATAATCTGTGATGTCCCACCCGCAACGACCATCGACCACACGCTGCGCGACGGCTTTCTTGGCCTTGAACTCGGTCGGCGACCAATAGGCAAAGGGTGGCAAGACAAAGCCATAATGGCGGATCATTTCGTCTGCTGCGGCCATGATGTCATTGATGCGAGAGCGTTTCATTCTGGTCCTCCCCAGGCCCAAATTGTTATTTGAAGTGACTATATCGTTTCAGGTGCGCCCAACAAGCCCACAAGACCTATTTGCGATCTGCCCATGTGCGCACCGCATCACCAAAGGCGGTGAACAGCGGGCGTGATACTGGATCTTCGGCAGCATTCCATTCCGGATGCCATTGGACAGCCAAGGTGAATCCGGGGGCGTCTTGGACATAAATGGCTTCGGGCGTGCCGTCCTCGGCATATCCGTCAACCACAATTCTGGGGCCCGCGTCCAAGATCCCCTGACCGTGCAGCGTGTTTGTGCGCACCACCTGCGCGCCTATCAACTTATGAAAGACACCACCTGCGGCAAATCGAACATCGTGCCGGTGGGCAAATTGTTCCGAAATATCGACGTCTCTGGGCATCCGATGGTTCATGCGCCCCGGCAATTCGCGGATTTCAGGGTGCAAAGTACCGCCCATGGCGACGTTCAGTTCCTGAAACCCTCGGCAAATTCCCAAGAAAGGTTGACCCCTGTCAACGCAAGCCCGTAAAATTCCCAAAGCTACGGCGTCGCGCCCCCGATCAAATTCACCATGGGCAGGGGTTTCGTCATGGCCATATTCCGACGGATGGACATTTGGCTGTCCGCCAGTCAGCAAAAACCCATCGCAGGCTTCCAGTAAATCGGCGACATCAATGTTTTCACCGCTTGGAACAATCAACGGCAGGCAACCGGCCACATTCGCAACCGCCAAAGTATTGATGACACCCGATGCATGCACGGCATATCGATCGTTCATCATATAATAGTTGCCGATAACCCCAACAACGGGACGAGTCTTTTTGGCCATTTCACTTGGTCCTGCCTTCGAACAGATCCAATCATATCCCCCGCCACGCACAAGGAAAAGCATTAAGCCATCCATTCATTCGCAATAGTTTGATCATCATGCATGGCCAAGGGACGCCACTTCGGCCAAAGTGGTTGCAAAGCAGGCAGGATAAGAATGAAGCCCCAAAACCAGAACTTGATCGGCATCGGCTTCATGCTGGGCGCGATGGCAAGCCTGCCGTTCATTGACGTCTTCGCCAAGTTCTTGGGCCAGATGGGAATTCCAATCCTGCAGATCGTTTGGGCCCGGTTAACCTTTGGCGCCCTTGTCACTTTGCCCTTTGCTTTGCAAGCGACGGGGCGGGCGGCGCTTTGGCCGGACCGACCGATCTATCATCTGTGCCGGGCAAGCCTGTTGATCCTGGCCACCTATACCTTCTTTTTGTCGTTAAAGTTTCTGCCAATCGCCGATGCGCTTGCGATTTTCTTTGTGCAGCCTTTGGTTGTCGTGGTGCTGTCTGCTTTGGTTTTGGGCGAAAAGGTCGGGCCCCGAAGATGGGCCGCTGTTTTTGCCGGGTTCATCGGAACGCTGATCATCATTCGGCCAGGTTTTGGCACATTCAATCCGGGAACGTTGTTGGCCCTCGCCGCGGGTACGTTTCTTGCGGTTTATTTCGTGATGACACGGCGCATCTCTGGGACGGCAAAAGCGATGGTTACAACCTTTCAGACCAATGCCATCGGCATGATCGTCTTGTCGTCGGCGATGCCCCTGATCTGGACAGATCCGACCGCAACCCAATGGGTCATGCTTGCCGGGTTGGGCACCGTTGCAACGATTGGGCATTTCATGATCGTACGGGCCTATGATTTTGCAGAAGCCTCGCTTCTGGCGCCCTTCGCCTATACCGAAATGATCGTCGCAACCCTTTGCGGCTGGTACTTTTTTGGCGATTTTCCAGACGCTTACACCTTCGTCGGTGTCTCGATCCTGATTTCCAGCGCTTTGTACATTTCTTGGCGCGAGCGAAAGGTAAAGACGGGCTAAGCGCCCGCCGCCAGTGCAACGACCTGTGCTGCGGCCTCAAGTGCGCCGCTTCCGTGGGGAATGGAAAGCGCCTTCAATCCGGCATCCATCACCGCTAAGGCGCCCAAGGTCATATGCGCATTGACATGCCCCATATGCGCCACCCGCAAAAACCCATGATAGGCCGGATCATCCGGGGGGGCCATGCCAAGCCCGATCCCAAGGGTGACACCGGCCTTCGTCTCGCACCATGTTCGTAGGCGCGTGGCGTGCGGCGCCCCAAAGCGAGCGGCCGTTACCGACCTGCCGCGATCTGCAGGATCTGCCACATTCATCGCAATGGCCGGATTGCCCGATCCCCAGACATCAAAGGCGGCCCAGACGGCGGCGGCCAAGGCCTCGTGCCGTGCCCAGACATTGGACAGACCTTCTTCATGGACGATCATGGTCAGCGCCTCGCGCAGGCCGTAAAGGTGGTGCGTCGGGGCTGTGCCGGCCCAGTATTGCCAAAACTCCGTCGCATCCGCCCGCGGTGCCCACGCCCAATAGGGCGTGCGAAGATCGGACTGTGCGCAGGCCAACCGCGCCTTTTCTGAAAACCACACGAACCCTATTCCCGGGGGGGTCATCAGCCCCTTCTGGCTGGCCGCGACCGTGACATCGACCCCCCAATCGTCCATGCGATATTCATCGCAGGCCAAAGAGGCGATGCAGTCAACCGCCAAAAGCGCGGGATGGCCCGCCGCATCCATGGCCGCGCGCAAACCCGCCACATCGGTGCGAATGGTCGATGCGGTATCAACCTGCGTCGTCAAGACTGCCTTGATCTTGCCTTCCTTGTCCGCCCGCAGCGCCGCCTCGACTTTGGTGAAATCAGGGGGCGACGACTTTCCAAAATCCAAAAGCTCTACGTCAATCCCCATGGATTTTGCGGTACCCGCCCAACCCAGACCAAACTGCCCCGTCGCCAAGACCAAGGCCTTATCACCCTTGGAAAACAGATTGGCATTCGCCGCCTCCCACGTCGCATGGCCATTGCCAATATATGCAGCCACATTTTGCGTGGTGCCCGCCACCTTGCGCAGGTCGGGCCAGAGCGAGGCACAAAGCGCGTGCAACTCCCCCTCGTAGATGTTGGGCGATCCGCGATGCATCGCACTCAAAACGCGATCAGGCATGGTGGATGGTCCGGGAATTGCCAGATAGCTGTGACCGTTGGAAAGAGACATTGGATCAGGCCTTTGCGGGTTCAACTTCTCATGGCTACGCTGCGCCGCGTCCAAGGTCAATCAAGGCGATGGTCGCGTAAGTCTTGCCTGTGTCACAGAGTCAAGATACAGGGAAGCCTCGCGTTCAAGGAAGCAGCCGTTGTCCGATCGCCCAAAAACCATTCCCCTGTTCACGCGCTACTGGCGTGACTATTTGCGGCGCAGATGGCCCTCTTTAGGCTTGGTATTCGTCTTGATGGCCATCGACGGCGCAACCATGGGCGTGGTCAGCAAGCTGATCGAACCGCTGTTCGACAAGGTCTTTGTGCCCGGCGGGCAGACTGCCATTCTGGGCGTGGGTCTGGCTTTCTTGGGACTTTTTTTCCTAAGGGCAAGCGTGTCTGCCTCGGCGCGCACCTTAACGGCAAATATTACCCAGCGGGTTGCGGCGCACACCCAAAACGACCTTCTGACCCATATCTTGAAAATGGACATGGGGTTTTTTCAATCCCACCCGCCCGGCATTTTGATAGAGCGCGTTCAAGGGGATACGTTGGCCGCACAAGCGATCTGGTCGAACCTTATGGTCGGTGTGGGGCGCGATGGCCTGGGGGTGATCCTGTTGGTCGCCGTTGCCCTGTCGGTCGATGTGAAATGGACCCTGGTCACCCTTATTGGCCTTCCGATTCTGATGATCCCTGTCCTCGCAATTCAAGGCTATATTCGGCGAAAAGCGATCCAACTGCGCGGGCAGGCAGGTATCAGGGCCACGCGTTTGGATGAAATTTTCCATGGCATTCAAGCGATCAAGCTGAACCGGCTTGAGGCGCAGCAATCTGCCCGCTTTGCCACTGTCCTTCGATTGATCCGCCGTGTCGAAGTGAAGCTTGCGCTCAGCCGGTCTCTCGTTCCCGCATTGTTGGACATTTCGACCGGTCTTGGCTTCTTTGCGGTCCTGTTGGTCGCGGGCCCTGATGTGGCTTCTGGCCAACGAACGGCCGGTGAATTCATGTCGTTCTTCACCGCGATTGCACTTATCTTTCAGCCTTTGCGCCGACTTGGAGAGCTTTCTGGTGGCTGGCAGGTGGCCGCGGCAAGTCTGGAACGGATTTATGCGCTTCTCGACCATAGCATCGCCAATCCGCGCCCCGAACCGGCGCAAACAACGCTGCGGCCGAACCCTTCGGGTGATCTTGTTTTCGACGAGGTACACTTTGCCCACGCAGACCGGGCTATCCTAAATGGTCTCAGCTTTACTGCGAAGGCAGGGCAGACAACCGCGCTTGTCGGGGCATCGGGGGCCGGTAAATCAACGGTTTTTCATCTGCTTACGGGGCTTTATGATCCGTCACGCGGGCAAATTCGTCTTGACGACATATCGCTAACGACCCTGCCCTTGGCAGAGCAGCGGGCCCTCTTTGCGACGGTCACGCAAGATTCAGCCCTGTTCGATGAAACCTTGCGCGACAATGTGTTGCCCGGCGGCACAATCGCAGATGAGCAACGCCTGATGCAGGCACTTGACCTGGCCCATGTCACCGAATTCTTGCCGCGCCTTGCCCTTGGCATGGAAACCCCGGTCGGACCACGCGGGTCGGTGCTTTCGGGCGGTCAGCGCCAACGCGTCGCGATTGCCCGCGCCTTGGTTCAAACCGCCCCGATCCTGTTGTTGGACGAAGCCACTTCTGCCCTCGACACCCAATCCGAGGCGGCCGTGGCCGAGGCGCTGCGGCAAGGCTCGGCCGGGCGCACGACCTTGGTGATCGCGCACCGGCTGTCCACGATCCGGGATGCAGACCGCATCATCGTTCTGGATCAGGGTCGCGTGGCCGAAGAAGGCACCCATGACGACCTTCTTGCCAAAGGCGGGCTCTATGCCAATTTGTACAAGATGCAGTTCAAACAATAAGGCGCGCCCATGACCCCGGAAGTATGCCCCAATCACTTAATTGTCGGACTGCTTGGGAAGGATTGCCTGACATTCTTGCAATCGCTTGTTTCAAATGATGTGCGGCCCCTTGGTCTTGCGGACGGCCTGATCTGGACGGCCTTGTTGACACCCCAAGGGAAGTATCTTGCTGATTTCTTTGTGGGCCGCCTGAACGAACGCCTTTTTCTGGACCTGCCCGGCCAACTTGCCGATGGCATTATGCAGCGCCTGACAATGTACAAATTGCGCGCCGAGGTGACCTTTGAACCATTGGATTGGCAGGTCGGCCGAGGTCTTGGCGCTGCGCCAACCAACAGCCTGCCAGATCCGCGAACGGATGCCCTTGGTTGGCGCAGTTATGGCATGCCAACGGTACCCGGTTCGACCGATTGGAATGCCCTGCGCGTTCAGAACATGGTTCCTGAAACCGGGATCGAATTGATCAGCAACGAAAGCTATGTGCTCGAAATGGGCTTTGAACGCCTTCACGGCGTCGACTTCCGCAAGGGCTGCTATGTGGGTCAAGAAGTCACTGCCCGCATGAAGCACAAGACAGAACTTCGCAAAGGACTGGTTCAAGTCCGGGTCCAAGGCTCGGCGCCCGTGGGAACCCCAATTATGAATGACGGGAAAGAGGCAGGAACCCTGTATTCTCAATCCGGCAACGTGGCCTTGGCCTATCTTCGATTTGATCGCGCTGAGGGCCCCCTGACCGCCGGCGAGGCCATCGTAACTTGGGACGGGGCACAGGCCTAACGCGCCCGGAGATGCCGTTCGCGCCAGATCATGCGCGTTCGGTGTATTCCATCGTTTCGGTGTTCACGATGATCATCTCATCCTGACCAATGAACGGCGGTACCATCACGCGGACACCGTTTTCCAGAATTGCGGGTTTGTTCGTTTTGGTGGCGGTTGCGCCATTCATCACAGGTTCGGTTTCGGCCACGCGGCATGTCACCTTTTGCGGGATCCGCACCGACAAGGCCTCGTCGCCAAAATACAGCATCGTTGCGGTCATGCCGTCTTGCAAGAACGGACGCCGATCACCCAGAAGCTCGGCATCAATCTCCACCTGTTCATAGGATTCCGCATCCATGAACACCAACCGACCATCACTTTCGTACAAGAACTGCTGGTCCTTGTTTTCAAGTGTAACCTCTTCCACCTTGTCTTCCGAGCGGAAGCGTTCGTTCAGTTTCCGGCCATCGCGCAGATTTTTCAGCTCAACCTGTGCGAAGGCACCGCCTTTTCCGGGTTTCACATGGTTCACCTTGACCGATGCCCAAAGACCCCCATCATGATCGATGATCGTACCGGGGCGGATGGTGTTGGCATTGATTTTGGGCATTGTGGCAAAACCTAGGCAAAAGGTTGAATAGTTCGTTAGCGACCCTATATCTGGTCGGTAACCTCCAAACAAGCCAACTAGATGAAGTATCAGAGATTTATAGCTATGCAATTATCGCATGGCTGCCATGTCAATAATGCTTCCCCGAATCAGTATTCAGTCGTTAGAAGCACAGAACGCTCAGAAGGCAATACGTAGAATAGAGGCCAAAATGCTCGACTCCGTTGACAGCACTGCATTCAACTTTGAACAAGGCCAGCGCGCGCGCAAACTGTTTGCGGCCGTCGTATTGGCAGCTTTGGATGATGCCATTGCGGACGACAAGAAATATGGAAATGGACCCGAGCAAATTGCCCGCTGGGCACGCTCGCGCGATGGCCGTGAAGTGTTGTCCTGCGCCGGGATCGACCCGAACGAGCGTGTGGTGAAGGGCTTGATGGAATTTGTTTCCAAAGGCGTTCGTACCTCTGTCGCGCTAAGCCGTGAAGAATCCGAGCGGCGCCATGCTTTGGAGCTGGAGCATGCAGAAGCCGCATAAATTTGCGGTTCTGATTTCCTTTCAGCGCGCCCTGCGGGGCGCGTTTTGTTTTGGGTCAATGCCCGAACATCAGATGGAACATAAGAGGCGGCGCAACTTCCACACAGGCGAGCAAGAGTATCAGCCCGCGGGCAAGCCTTGATTTGAAGTACCGCAGCAACACGGCGGAAAAGACCACGCAGACACCGACCTCAATGACAGAGGTGATGTTGCCAAAATGCGAAGGATCCCAGTACGAGACCGGACTGTGAAAAACCCAATCGGTCAGCGGCCAGAAATGCCGCCGCGCATCGTCATGGTGCAGGGGAAAATCAAACAGAAGATGCAGCAGACCGGCCCCCGCAAAAGCAAACGCAACGGGTGCACGCAGAATCGTGGCAAGACCAACGGCCAGTGCCCATAGCGGAATGGAATTATCGACGGCAAAAACGTTCTGCCAGGCATCCGAAAAGTACATCTGGCCAAAAACCACATCAGGTGGGATCTGTGCGATAAACAACGACCAACCTGCCATCAGGTACAACGACAAATCAGGGACCAACGCCCCGAAGAATGCTGCAGCCGTAACGCGTGGATTTTGGTTTCGTCCGAAAACGGTAAGGCCGAAAATCAAATGGGCTGGCGTGTTCACAGCAGCCCCGCCCGTTCAGTCGAAATCATTCAGTGAAAGCGCCCGTGCAACTTCGACACGAACCAGTTTTCGAATGTTGCGGGTAATGCGCTCGCCCAGCGAACCTTGCAACTCTTCCCGGATCAAGTCCCGCACAAGATCGCGAAGCACCGCTTCATCGAACAGCACCTCGTCCTTGGTATGCTCTTGATCTGGTTTCAGGTCATGCCTTGATCCGTCGGCCTCGTCTTTTTGCCCCGACAGGGCGGCCATTACCTCTGCCTCTGCCCGGTCCAGCCACGATGGATCGACAGGAGAGGAAAAGTCGGCGTCATCAGGGCCGTCGGTCGCAAATCCGGTAAATCCATCATCAGCCTGCGCCCAAGGCTCTGCTCCTTCATGGGTCGTCCGCGACGGCTCAAGGATCTCGCCATCCATCCCTTGGGGTTGCTCATCAGAACCAAGCCGCGCCAACTCCTGGGCGGGCTGTGCGTCTTGATCACGTGGCACGCCCGCCTGAAGTGACGGGGGGACATTGATCTGTGATTCGTCATCGTCGGGTTCAACGTCCCAAGCGAAGGGCGCAGACTCTATCTGCGGGCCCAAGTCCCCCGTTTCGCCTTCAAATTCATCGGGCTCTGTCAAGGCTTCGGCCAACCGGCCCACAACATCGCCCTTCGCTGAACCACCCGCTGTCGACTCCGGCACAACCCGCAACGAGGGCGTCAGAATCAGTTTATTTGCGGTATCGGGCTTTGCCGCGCGGGACATGGGACGCAACTCTTCCGACACCAATCTGCGGATCGAGGTCAAGACGTCTTCAATCTCACCTGCACTCATGGGTTCAGACATGGATGTCCTATGGGCCTTCTGCTTAATTTTCATTCGCCCAAAAGGGCCTTGCGACAACACTAACGCGTCACACCCTTTCAGACAAGAAAATGTCTCCAATTCGTTAAGATTGGATCAATTTCCGATGGTTTTCAGGATCCTGTCCAATGCCGCGCCTTGCGCCGAATGTGCAGGCGCCGTCTTCACCGCATTGTAATAGGCCTCTACATCATAGGTCGGCACACCGAGGTTCAAATGATCCACGGTCAGCAAACCCATGGTCGACAACAACTGATAGATTCCGACATAAAGATTTGCTTCCGCTTGCAGGCGCGCAAAGCGGGCGTCCAACAAATCTTGTTCGGCATCAAGAACATCCAAGGTGGTTCTTGCACCCAAGTCCGCCTCTTCCTTCACGCCGTCAAAAGCCGCCTGCGCGGCACGCACTTGCTTTTCACCAGATTGAATATTGGCCGTCGAAACCGAAATGTTCGACCAAGCGCGCCCGACATTTTCAGAAATCACAACCCCTGTTTGATGAAGACCGGCACGCGCATTTTCCTGATTTGCAATGGCTTCGCGCAGAATACTGGCCTTCTGGCCGCCCGCGTAAAGTGTCTGGCTCATTTGCACAGACAAGCTTTCGCTATCCGGACTGAAGACGCTTTCTTCGCCTTTTGACCAGTTTTCGGTCAAGGCAGCACGTCCTGTGATCGTCGGCTGAAAATTCACCTTTGCAATTTCAACTTGCAGATCGGCAATCTTAACCTGGTGCTGAAGCTGCAGGATGGCTGGATGCTTTTGCAGCGCAACAGCGCGGGCATCCTCTTCGGAACTGGGCAGTTTGGGGGCTTGTGGAAGGCCCGACAGATTCTCCGGATAATGCCCAACTGTTGCCTTGAAACGCTCCTTTGCCAGATCCAAAGCGCCTTGAGCGCCCTGTTCCCCGGCCTGAGCGGCCGCAAGACGGGCCTCGGCCAAGGCGACATCGGTGCGCGTCGCCTCGCCAACATCAAACCGATCCTTGGCCGCGCGCAGTTCTTTTGCGATCAGTCTGGTGTTGGACTGCCGCAGAGCCAGTGTTTCGGTCTGCAGCCGCACGTCAACATAGGCAGACACAGCATCAAGCAAGACATCCTGTTCAACCGAGGTCAAGGATTGCCGCGTCGCCATGACATTTTCGCGGGCCAATTCAACGCCCAACTGCCCCCGGCCAAAGTCGTAAATCATCATCGAGGCCGACAGCTGAAAGCTTTGGGTTTGCGAAAC
>CANHLE010000042.1 GCA_947461435.1 Paracoccaceae bacterium
CTGACGGCCGTGTTGTGGTGGATGCTGAAATCAACCCGGATGGGCCTGATCCTGCGGGCGGTCGGCGAAAGCCACGAGGCGGCGCATGCGCTGGGCTACAAGGTGATCCGCATCCGCTTTGCCGCTATCGCCTTTGGCGGGGCCATGGCTGGCATGGGGGGGGCCTATGTGTCGTTGGTGCGCGTACCGCAATGGGTGGACGGGATCACGGCCGGGGCGGGCTGGATCGCGCTGGCAATTGTGGTTTTTGCCGCGTGGAAGCCGTGGCGCGTTTTGCTGGGCGCCTATCTTTTCGGCGGAATCACCGTTTTACAGCTGAACTTGCAAGTCGCGGGCAGTTGGATTCCGGTGGAATACTTGTCGATGTCGCCGTATCTGATAACGATCCTTGTGCTGGTTATCATGTCCTCTGGCAAAGGTCGGGCGCTGAACGCGCCGGCCGCTTTGGGCCAGAATTTTCACGCCTCACGCTAGGGGCCAATATCAAACCGGGGGGCCACTCACCCCCCATCAACGGGAGACGACGATGCTTAGAAGAACGTTGCTTGCCTCGGCCGCAGTTGGCCTTGGCCTTTTGGCCGCCACAACCTCATTTGCCGCAGGCATGGACAAGGTCAAAGCCTGCTTTGTCTATGTCGGCCCGATCGGCGACGGCGGCTGGACCTTTCAGCACCATCAAGGGGCGATGGCGCTTCAGGAAGCTTACGGCGACAAGGTGGAAATCGCCTTTCAGGAAAATGTTCCCGAAGGCGCCGATGCGGAGCGCGTTCTGACCCAGATGGCGCTGGGCGGCTGCAATATCGTGTTCACCACCTCGTTCGGCTATATGGATGCGACCAATGCGGTCGCCGCCAAGTTCCCAGATGTGAAGTTTGAACATGCGACCGGATTCAAGCGCGACAGCGCCAACGTGTCCACCTACAACGCCCGCTTTTATGAAGGCCGCGCTGTCGAGGGCCTGATCGCTGGCCGCATGACCAAGTCGAACAAAATTGGCTATATCGGGTCGTTCCCGATCCCCGAAGTCATCATGGGCATCAACAGCTATTACCTGAATGCCAAGAAGGTAAACCCGGCGGTCGAACTGTCGGTTGTCTGGGCCTTTACCTGGTTTGACCCGGCAAAAGAAGCGGACGCAGCCAAGGCGCTGATCGACCAAGGCGTTGACGTGATTGCCAGCCACACCGATTCCACCGCTCCTTTGGCCGAAGCGGCCAAGACCAATGGCGCTGTGATCGGCTTTGGCCAGGCATCGGACATGTCCGATTATGCGCCCTCGCCGCGCGTGACCTCGATCATCGACAACTGGGGCCCCTATTACGTAAAGCGTGTTGGCGCCCTTCTGGACGGCACCTATGAACAAGCAGACGCTTGGGAAGGGATTGCCGGCGGCGAAGTGCTGATTGGCGACATCACCGATGCGGTTCCGGCCGAAGTCAAAGCCGAAGCGGAAGCTTTGCGCGATGCGATTGCTGCGGGCACGCTTCACCCCTTCACCGGGCCGATCAACAAGCAAGACGGCTCTGTCTGGTTGGCAGATGGCGCAACGGCACCGGACGGCGATCTGCTGGGCATGGGCTTTTACGTCGAAGGCATCGTGGGCGATATTCCGCAGTGATCTGACGGACCCCACAATCAGAAAGGCCCGCCAACCGGCGGGCCTTTTTGCTGCGCCTTAGCCGCCAACAAGGGCCACCAGACGATCAAGCTCTTCCTCCCAGCCCATGCGGCTGCGTTCGGTCCAGATGTCATCATGCATCCGGTCTATCGTGATCCGCAGATGAACCTGCGCGCCGACCTGACGAAATTCAACCACATGAGCGGTATCATAGGGGGGATGATCGGGGACGAAATCCACCAAGGCGCGCCAAGCCAGCCGGGTCATTGGCACCACATCGGTAAAGGTCAGCGTGACCGAGGATTCCCGCGGCATTCCGTTGGCTTTCAGGAAATCCACCATCGCCGGATCCTCGGCGATCATGGCATAGCGCAGTTCGCCCCCCACGCGCAGATCCATCGCATCGACGCGAACCGAGAACCCCTTGGGCCCCCACCAACGTTCCATCTCGTGCGGAACGGTCCACAGCGCCCAGATGTCGGCCAGTTGGGCGGTCAACTGCCGCTCCATCACGATTTCAGGCATCTTGATTTCCTTTCAATTGCCGCTGCGCCAGCGCCCCGGACATCCGATCAAGCCGCCCCGACCACAGGGCCCGGTATCCTTGAAGCCAGTCATCCAGCGCCACAAAGGGTTCTGCCTGCAGCGCGTAAAGCCGCTGCTGTCCGCGCGCACGGACCCGCACGACCCCAGCCGCGTGCAAGATCCGCAGGTGCCGCGATACGCCCGATTGCGCGATACCAACCTGCGCCACAAGCGCGCCGACCGGCTGTTCGCCGCCGCGCAAGACCTGCACGATCTGGGTGCGGACCGGATCGGACAAAAGTTGAAACAGGACCATATGTTGATTCATGTGTATATACATCAACATGTATTTAATAAAGTCAAGCTGGATGCCGAATGCGAGGCCGAAATGATTCAGATCAACGTATTCCCGGCAGCCCCTGTCAAACTAACCGTGAAATCACCCGGGAAAGGGTTCATCATGGCGCATGTCGTTGTCTTGGGGGCGGGTCTGGGCGGGTCGATCATGGCGTATGAATTGCGGGACAAGTTGCGCCCCGAAGATACGATCACCGTGATCACGAAAGATCCTAAGTATCATTTCGTTCCGTCCAACCCCTGGATTGCCGTGGGGTGGCGCACGCGGCAAGATGTGAGCGTGGATCTGGCCCCGATCATGGCCAAAAAGGGCATCGCGTTCAAGGCCATCGCGGCCGAAACGCTGATCCCACAGGAAAACAGGGTGGTGTTGGTCGACGGCACCTCAGTGCCGTATGATTATCTGGTCAATGCCACAGGCCCAGAATTGGCCTTTGACGAAGTTCCGGGCCTTGGGCCCCATGGCGGATTTACGCAATCGGTCTGTCACATTGATCATGCGGAAGCCGCCAAAGAGGTGTTTGACGCCTTGCTGGCCAACCCGGGGCCGGTTGTGATTGGCGCGGCCCCCGGGGCATCATGCTATGGTCCGGCCTACGAATTCTTATTCATCCTTGAAACAGCGCTGCGCCGGGCCAAAATCCGCGACCGCGTGCCGATGACCTATGTCACCCCAGAGCCCTATATTGGCCATCTGGGGTTGGACGGGGTTGGCGACACCAAAGGTCTTCTGGAATCTGAGATGCGCGCAAAGCACATCAAATGGATGACCTCTACCCGAATCAAACGGGCCGAAGAGGGCAAGATCTGGGTCGAAGAAGTGGCAGAGGACGGCACGGCGAAACACGAAAAGGCCCTGCCCTTTGCCTTGTCGATGATCTTGCCCGCGTTTCGGGGCATCCCCGCCCTGCGCGGGATCGAGGGCCTGTCGAACCCGCGCGGGTTTACGATTGTCGACGCCCATCAGCGCAATCCGACCTACCGCAATGTCTTTGCTGTCGGCGTCTGTGTCGCCATCCCGCCGATGGGGCCGACGCCGGTTCCCTGCGGTGTACCCAAGACCGGATTCATGATTGAATCCATGGTGACGGCCACGGCCCATAACATCGCCGCTTTGGTGCGGGGCAAAGAACCTGATCAGGTTGCCACGTGGAATGCCGTTTGCCTGGCCGATTTTGGCGACAGCGGCGTCGCCTTTGTGGCACAGCCGCAGATACCGCCGCGCAATGTCAATTGGGCCAGCCAAGGCAAATGGGTGCATGTGGCCAAGATCGGATTTGAAAAATACTTTCTGCGCAAACTGCGGCTTGGCACGTCCGAGCCGTTTTACGAGACGCTGGCGCTGAAAGCTTTGGGCATCGACAAGCTGAAGGCCACAACCAAAGGCTGAAGATCTGGCGGCCGCCTTCAGGCAGGTCTGGTTCTGACAGCGCAAGTGCGCTGTGGGCTTTCGCTTCACCGCGGTCCGTGGCAAGTTGGGGGAATGACACATCCCCTGACCCTTGCCTTTGGCACCATGCAATTTGGCGGCCGCGCCGATGAAACCGCCGCGCGCGCGATGTTCGACGCCTGCCTTGCGGCGGGTGTAACGCATTTCGACACGGCCTGCGGATATACCGAAGGCGCATCGGAAACCCTGCTGGGCCGCTTTGCGGCGGCGCAGCGCGAAGACCTCTTTATCGCGACGAAAGTGGGCTATGACGGGGGCGGCGGGCGCGCCAACCTGACACGGCAATTCGATGGCAGCCGCCGCCGGTTGGCGATGGACAGTGTCGATTTGCTGTATCTGCACCGCTTTGACCCAGATACGCCTTTGCACGAAACCCTTGAAACCTTTGCGGATTTTCAGGCCAAGGGTCTGATCCGGCAGATCGGCCTGTCCAATTTCGCGGCCTGGCAGGTGATGAAAGCCCAAGCGGTCGCGGCGGGCCTTGGCACGCGGATCGACGCGATACAGCCGATGTACAATCTGGTCAAACGTCAGGCCGAGGTTGAGATTTTGCCGATGGCGGCCGATCAATCCATCGCGGTCTACAGTTATTCGCCGCTGGGGGGCGGTCTGTTGTCGGGCAAATACAGCCAAGGGGGCACGGGCCGTCTGGCCGAAGATTCGCGCTATGCCGCCCGCTATGCCCCGGCGGGGATGCATGATACTGCCGCGCGGCTGGCCCAATTGGCCGCCGACTGGGGCCATGCGCCCGCGACACTGGCCGTGGCCTTTGTGATGGCGCATCGCACACATCCAACCCCGCTGATTTCTGCCCGCGATCTGGCGCAACTGGCTCCGTCATTGGCGGCCAAAACCCTTCGTCTGACCGATGATCAATATGCCCAGATCGCGGCCCTGTCCCCCACACCGCCCCCGGCCACTGACCGTCTGGAAGAAGCATGACCGATTTTCTGATCATTGGCGGCGGCATTGCCGGTATTTCCGCCGCCGCACGCCTGTCACACCTTGGATCCGTCACTGTGCTGGAGGCCGAAGATCATCTGGCCCATCATGCGTCGGGGCGGTCGGCGGCCCTGTACGAGCCCTATTACGGGCTGAAGCCGGTTGTCGATCTGTCCATGGCCTCGGGCGATCATTTCAGGGCCCTGCCCAACCTTCTGACGCCGCGCGGCATGATGATTCTGGGCAAGCAGGGCGAGGCCGAGATCATGGCATCCGAAGCCAAGCTGTTCGCGCTTGATCCGATGTCGGTGGACGAAGCCCGCGCAGTGGTGCCGACGCTGAACCCCGATGTGGTGAAATATGCCGCCATGGCCATGCATGCCTGGGACATCGACACGGATCTGCTGATCCAGTCCTTTGCCCGCGAGGCAAAGGCGCAGGGCGCTGTGATTGTCACAAAGGCCCGCGTCAGCGCCATCACCCGCGACGCGGCCGGATGGCAGGTCACGGCCGGGGATGTGACCTATGGCGCGACGACAATCATCAACGCCGCGGGTGCTTGGGTGGATCAGATTGCGCAGTTGGCCGGCGTGGCGCCCTTGGGCTTTCAGCCCATGCGGCGATCCATGGCGCGAATCCCCGCGCCCGGGGGCCATGATCTGTCGAAGTGGCCCATGCTGTTTGGTGTCGGAGAGACTTGGTACGCCAAGCCGGATGCGGGCGCGCTGATCGTCTCGCCCGCCGAAGAGCATCCGATGGAACCGCATGATGCCTGGGCCGATGATATGGTTCTGGCCGAAGGTCTGGCACGCTATGAAGAGATGATGAGCGAGCCTGTGGGCAGGCTGATCTCCAACTGGGCGGGTCTGCGCACCTTCTCGCCCGACCGGGTGCTGGTGATCGGCCGCGATCCGGTGCAGCCAGATTTCTTTTGGCTGGCCGGACAGGGTGGATATGGGTTTCAATCTTCGGCGGCAGCAAGCCAGTTGGCCGCCGATCTGATTGCAGGACGTCCGTCCGTTTTGGACACGCAGACCGTGGCCGCCCTGTCGCCGGCCCGATTTGCATGACACTGATCCTGCCCGACAGCGGGGCGCATACCGCGCAAGACGGCCGCAGGTTGGTTGCGTCGGCCGCGCGCAACGCCGATGCGATTTTGTCGGTGCTGCAAGACCACGCCCCTGCCCGGGGAACCTTGTTGGAATTGGCCGCCGGGTCCGGGCTGCACAGCGCCCATTTTGCCGCCGCCCTGCCCGGGTTGGACTGGCAACCGACAGACCAGGACGAGGCGAATTTTGCATCGATAGCGGCATGGACGGCCCATCTTTCGGTGCCCATCCACCCGCCCGCCGCCCTTGATGCCGCGCAGCCCGGATGGTCACAGCGTTGGGGCGGGCGCGATGCCATCTTGCTGGTGAACCTGCTGCATCTGATCCCTGTGCCCGCGGCGCAGACCGTGCTGTCAGAAATCGCCTTGGCCCTTGCACCTGCGGGAATTGCCTTTGTCTATGGCCCCTTCCTGCGGGGCGGTCTGGCGACCTCCCAAGGGGATGCCGACTTTGACGCGGCCTTGCGCGGCCAGAATCCGGATTTGGGGTATAAAGACCGGGACTGGGTTTTGGCGCAATTGCAGGCGGCGGGGCTTTCGGCAGAAGCTTTGGACATGCCGGCCAATAACCTGATGATTCTGGCCTGCAAGCGGTGACCATTCGCGGTCTTCAGGTGCGGGGCTGCTCAAAGCGGCCCAGCGCCGCCCCGGCGGATTGCCTGACCCCTTCGGCAGGTTTCCCCGACCGTCAGCCGTAAGGGGTGACAAGCCCGCCCAGACTTGGCACCTTCGGGGATCATGTGGTCCGTGCGATGTGCCTTTGTTGTCTGTTTCTTTGCGGCGTCCTGCGGCCCCGGGCCGCAAAGGGCACCCGAAACGGGGCAAATCCCCTTGGCGCCCATCTTTGCCCCAAATTTCGGCGAACTGGACCCTGCGAGCGATTGGTCAGGGCCGCGGCCGTCAACGCATCCGGTGCATGGAATCGATGTTTCCACGTGGCAGGGACGCATTGATTGGCAAACCGCGCAGGCCAATGGTGTCAACTTTGTTTTCATGAAGGCCACCGAGGGCGGCGATCTGGTGGATCCGTCGCTGACCGCCAACTGGGCGGGGGCGGCGGCGGCGGGCGTGCCGCGCGGGGCCTATCATTTCTTCTACCACTGCACGGCGGCGTCGACGCAGGCGCGATGGTTTATTGCGCATGTCCCCCGCAGCGAGATGGCCCTGCCCCCGGTTCTGGATATGGAATGGACACCGCGCTCTCCGACGTGTCGGGAAAAGCGGGCCGCAGAGCAGATCCGGGACGATGCGCGGCAATATCTGAGCATTGTGCAAAACCACTATGGCCAGCGCCCGATTCTGTATACCACGGCCGATTTTTACGAGGAAAACGAACTTTGGCGGCTTAAGGATGTGGCGTTCTGGCTGCGATCAACCGCGGCCCATCCGTCAGATCGCTATCCCGGGCAGCACTGGTTGTTCTGGCAATATTCGGGCACGGGGACGGTTCCGGGAATTGACGGTGCGGTAGATCTGAACGCCTTTGCGGGCACGCGGGCGGAATGGACCCGTTGGTTAAAGGATGTTCGTCCCTAGATCATGGCAGCCCTGCAGTCCAAACCTACCCCCCACAGGCCCAGATCAACTGTCCTTGCTTCGGCCCCGCTGGCGCGCCAAGCGCCATTTGTTGATCCATCTGCGAAAGCGGTGGCGGGTGCGAATGATCAACACGGCAATCGGCCCGCGCAATCTCGGCAGATCGACCGCCAAAAGCAAGAGGCCGGCAGGCAGCATCCACAGCCCCAAGATGGGCAGGAACCAGAAAAAACCGCCCAGTGTCAGCAGCAAGGCCAAGGGCAGGCGCACCGGGCGCCAGACATCGCGCCGCAGGTGCGTCAGGGCCGGGCGCAACAGCGGGATAAGGCGCGAAAGCACCTCAAACTGCCGGTGAAAGCGCCGGTCGGTGCGCGTCATAGTTTCCCCATCCCACAATCTGATGACCATGGGACACTATTGCGACCGTTTCAAGACAAGGCGTCAGGCGTCGATGCGAATTCGCGCATTTGAAGGATCAAAGGGGCTGTCTTCGACAACCACACAATCCCAAAGCGCGCGGTTGATCCGAACCTGCAGACGGGTGCCGACTTCGGCCAGATCGGGCCGCACATAGGCCATGCCGATCTGCTTGCCAAAGGCCACCGAATAGCCGCCCGATGTCAGACGTCCGATCTTCTCACCGTCGAGGATGAGCGCCTCTTTGCCCCAGGGATCAGTGTCAGCAGGCCCATCGATCAACAGCGTGCAGCACTTTGACCGGATGCCCAAGGCCAGCATCGCTGCTTTGCCCTGAAACTCTTTTTTCAGATCAACGAAACGGTCAAGGGCCGCTTCAAGCGGGCTGGCATCGCGGCCCAGTTCGTTGCCAAAGGCGCGATAGGATTTTTCCTGCCGCAGCCAGTTTTGCGCGCGCGCGCCCACCAGTTTCATCCCGTGCTTGGCCCCTGCGGTCATCAAAAGATCCCACAGATACCGCTGCATTTCGATCGGGTGGTGCAACTCCCAGCCAAGCTCTCCGGTATAGGCCACACGAATGGCGTTGACCGGGCACATGCCCAATTCAATCTTACGGGCCGACAGCCAAGGGAACCGCTTGTTCGACAGCGCGGTTTGCGGTGTCTCGTCCTTGATGATCTCGGCCAGAATCTTGCGCGCATTCGGCCCGGCAAGGGCAAAGACGCCCCACTGCGTTGTCACATCATGAATGTCGATGTAACCGCCGCCCTGCTCCATGTAATCTTCGGCAGATTTGCGCAAATAGTCAGCATCATAGGCGGTCCAGGCCCCAGCGCTGACGAGGTAATAGTCATTCTCGCCGTTGCGCACGATGGTATATTCGGTCCGCGTTGTGCCCTGCGGGGTCAGCGCATAGGTCAGGTTGATGCGGCCGACCTTGGGCAGGGTGTTGCAGGTGAACCAATCCAGAAACGCCGTCGCACCCGGGCCGCGCACGATATGTTTTGTAAAGGCAGTGGCATCGATCAGGCCCGCCGTTTCGCGGATCGCCTTCGCCTCGTCTACCGCATAGGGCCACCACGCACCGCGCCGGAAACTGCGCGCCTTGTGGTCAAAATCTTCTGGGGCGTTCAGCGGGCCGTAGTAGATCGGCCGTTCCCATCCGTTGACCTGACCGAATTGCGCGCCAAGGGCTTTTTGTCGGTCATAAACCGGCGCGGTGCGCAGGGGCCGCGCTGCCTCGCGCTCCTCGTCGGGGTGATGAAGGATAAAGACGTGGTTGTAGCATTCTTCGTTCTTGCGCGCGGCATATTCGGTGGTCATCCACGACCCGTACCGTTTGGGATCAAGGCTGGCCATGTCGATTTCGGCTTCGCCTTGGGTCATCATCTGCGCCAGATAATACCCGGTGCCACCTGCCGCCGTGATGCCAAAGCTGAATCCTTCGGCCAGCCACATGTTGCGCAGACCCGGCGCGGGCCCGACGAGCGGGTTGCCATCGGGCGTATAGCAGATCGGGCCGTTGAAATCGGCCTTCAAGCCCACGGTTTCGGAACTGGGCAGACGGTGAATCATGCTCATGTATTCCGCTTCGATCCGTTCCAGATCCAGCGGGAACAGATCGGCGCGGAAACTGTCGGGCACGGCATATTCAAACCGGGCGGGCGCGCCGTATTCGTAGGGGCCCAAGATCCAGCCGCCGCGCTCTTCGCGAACATACCATTTGGCGTCGGCATCGCGCAGCACCGGGTGCTCGCCATGGGTTTTGCGCCACTCTACCAGCATCGGGTCCGGCTCGGTCACGATGTACTGATGTTCAACCGGGATCGCCGGAATCTTGATGCCCAGCAATTTGGCGGTGCGCTGCGCATGGTTGCCAGTGGCCGTTACCACATGTTCGGCGTGAATCTCATATGTCTCGTCCGAGGGGACCAGCCGCCCGCCAACTTCGATCATCTTGGTGCAGGAGACGATCCATTCGGACCCGGTCCACCGATAGCCATCGACCTGAATCTTGCGTTCGATCGTGGCGCCATGCTGGCGCGCGCCCTTGGCCATGGCTTGGGTCACGTCGGCGGGGTTGATGTAACCGTCTTGCGGGTGAAACAGCGCGCCAACCAGATCTTCGCTGCGCACCAGCGGCCAGCGCTCCTTGATCTGTGCGGGCGTCAGGAATTCGTGGTAGACCCCGGCGGTTTCGGCAACCGACGAATACAGCATGTATTCATCCATCCGTTCTTGCCGCTGGGCCATGCGCAGGTTGCCCACCACCGCAAACCCGGCATTCAGGCCCGTCTCAGCTTCCAGTTGTTTGTAGAAATCAACCGAGTATTTGTGGATATGGGTGGTGGCATAGGACATGTTGAACAAAGGCAGCAGACCTGCCGCATGCCAGGTGGAGCCCGAGGTCAATTCATCGCGTTCGACCATCATCGTATCCCAGCCCGCCTTGGCCAGATGATAGGTGATGCCGGTGCCAACAGCGCCGCCGCCGACAACCAAGGCTTTGACATGCGTTTTCATGGGGAGGACTCCAAATTTCGTTGCCCCATATCTGCCAAAAGCGGGGGGGTTCGGGCAAGAGCGCGCGACCCATGCCAGACAAAAGCGACATGGGTGCCTGAAAACGGCATTTACGCCGGTTCCATGCGCTGAAACCTGCCGGATCTTGCGGGCGGCGGTGCGCGCTTTTTGGCGGCAGGCAGGCGACCGTCACGCCATGTGAAAGATTTCGTCCATCGCCGCCCACCATTCGCCGGGCTTGCGCGTTGAAAGGGGGTTCTGGCAGGGCATGCACAGCGCCCACCAGTCTTGGGTCACAGGATCAGCGGCCATTTTTGCCATATCGGCCGCATGATCAGACCCGTGGTATTCATAGTAGGAAAACATCAGATTTTCCGGCTCTTTCAAGTAGATCGAGTAGTTCTTTATATTGCATTGGGCGATCATTTTCAGAACATCTGGCCAGACCGCCGCGTGCAGGCGCACATATTCGGCCTTCTTGTCTTCGTTCAGCCCCACCACCATTCCGTAGCGTGTCATCTTATCCCTCTCCCATTTTGCCTAAAGACGCCGAAATGCGCCCCAAACTGCCGCCGCGGCAAAGATCACCGCTGCGGCCGTCACGATGCTGGGACCTGCGGGGGTGTCTTGCCACAAGGACAGTTGCAACCCCAAAAGGCAGGCCACCACCCCGACCAAGACCGCGCCCAGCGCCATCGCCTCGGGGGTGCGCGACAGGGCCCTTGCCGCCGCCGCAGGGATGATCAACATCGCCGCGATCAACAGCGCCCCCACCACCTTTAGCGCCACCGCCACAACCAAAGCCAGCGCAATGGTCAGCACCAGCCGTTCGCGTCCGGGGTTGATGCCACTGGCATGGGCCAACTCCTCGCTGAGCGTTGCGGTCAGCAGCGCCTGCCACCGCCAGAGGAGCAGGCCAAGCACAACGGCCGCGCCGCCCCAGATGAACGCCAGATCGGCCCGTGTGACGGCAAGGATATCGCCGAAAAGATAACTTTGCAGATCCCCCCGCACGCCCGGCACAAAGGAAATTGCGACCAAGCCAAAGGCCAGCGCGGCATGGGCCATGACCCCCAAGGTCGTATCCATCGCCCAACCTTTGGCCGCCAGAGTCGAGACGACGAGCGCCATGGCAAGGGCGACCGTCAGCACGCCAGCCGCCACTGGCAGGTGCAAGGACAGGGCAATGGCCACGCCCAGAATCGCCGCATGGCTGGTGGCGTCGCCGAAATAGGCCATCCGGCGCCAGACAACGAAGGATCCAAGCGGCCCGGTTGCCAGCGCCAGCCCGATCCCGCCCAAAGCCGCGCGCACCAGAAAATCATCCAGCATGGTCATGCTCCGCGTGATCATGGCCTGAATGGTCATGGCCTGAATGGTCATGATGGGCAGGGGCGTGGGGGGCGTGATCGTGCGAATGATCATGGGCATGCTGGTACAGCGCCAGCGCGCCTTGGGTGCCCAACCCAAACAGGGCGCGATATTCCGGTGCATTGGACACCACGCGCGGCGTGCCTTCGCAGCAGATATGATGGTTCAGGCAGATGACCCGGTCAGACGCGGCCATGACCACGTGCAGATCATGACTGACCATCAGCACCCCGGCCCCGGTGTCGCGCCGCACCTCTTCGATCAGTCGGTAAAAGGCGGCTTCACCGGGCTGATCGAGGCCCTGCGTCGGCTCGTCCAGAATCAACAGATGCGGCTGCACCAACAAGGCGCGGGCCAAGAGGACGCGTTGGAACTGCCCGCCCGAAAGCGCTGCCATCTGCTGCGCGCCAAGGCCGGGCAGGCCAACCCGGCCCAGGGCGGTGTCGGCGGCGGCATCATCCACCCGCTGCGGCAACGACAAGAAACGCCGCACCGTCATCGGCATGGCCCGGTCCATGGTCAGGCGCTGCGGCACATAACCGATGCGCAACCCGGCAGAGCGTGTCACTGTGCCCGAAACGGCCCCGACAATGCCCAGAAGCGCCCGCAACAAGGTGCTTTTTCCCGAACCGTTCGGCCCAAGGACTGTCACGATCTCTCCCGCTGAAATGCCCATGGTCACGCCACTCAGCACCTCGCTGGCCCCAAAACGCACCGTCAGTTTCTGCGCCGACAACAGCATCATGCAGCCCGCCCCCGACAGTCAGGGCATTGGCCAAGGGCTTCGATATTGCTGCCCTCCACGGTAAAGCCGACCTGCCCTGCCGCAACGTCCAGCGCGGTGCGCACCGACCGGGCGGGGGCCTCGGCGACGGCATCGCAACTGCGGCAAATCAGAAACGCGGGGGCATGCGCCTCGCCGGGGTGCATGCAGGCGGTAAAGGCATTCAGGCGGCGAATGCGGTGGGCAAGGCCCTGCTCTTCCAGAAAATCCAAGGCGCGGTAGGCGACCGGGGGCTGCGCGCCAAATCCTTCGGCAGCCAATCGGCCCAGCACGTCATAAGCCCCCATCGCCCGGTGTGTTTCGAGCAGGATTTCCAACACCCGCCGCCGGACCGGGGTCATCCGCAGCCCGCGTGCGGCCACCAGCGCCTCGGCCCGGGAAAGGGCGTCGGTTTGGCAATGGCCGTAGTCATGGGCAGCAAAGGCCAGATCCGGGGCGTCGCATCCGGGGCAAGACGGGGCAGAATGGGCCATCACAGGATCCTTGATGTTACACTATAACATTCGGCTTGACGATGTTATACTATCACATCTATATCGCCGGGGTTCCCCGTTTGAAAGAGCAATCCATGCGTCTGTGTGCTGCCTTGTGTTTGATCGCCCTGCCCGCCGCCGCCGAGGTTCCGACCGTTGTGACAGATATTGTACCCGTGCAGTCGCTGGTGGCGCAGGTCATGGGCGATCTGGGCCAGCCGGTGTTGCTGCTGGAACGCGGGGCGGATGAGCATGATTTTCAACTGCGGCCCAGTCAGATGCAGGCCATTGCAGATGCCGATCTGATCGTGTGGATCGGGCCGCAATTGACACCCTGGCTGGACCGCGCGCGCGCCAGTTCCCGCGCCGTGCAACTTGGCCTGCTGGAGGCACCGGGCACGCAGGTGCAGCCCTATAGCGATGCCTCGGGTCACGCCGATCACGATCATTCAGGTATCGATCCGCATGTTTGGTTGAACCCCGACAATGCCGCGCGCTGGTTGCCCCTGATCGCGGATCAATTGTCAGCGGCCGACCCCGCGAACGCCGGCGCCTATGCCGCCAATGCCGCCGCCGCCGCGACGCAGTTGACGGCGCTGGACCGCGACATTGCCGCCGCCCTTGCCCCTGCCGCGAACGAACCCTTTGTCACCTACCACAATGCCTATGGCTATTTTGCGGCCCATTATGGCCTGACCTTTGCCGGGTCACTGGCCGATGGCGAAGCGGCCGATCCCGGCGCCGCCCATTTGACGGAGCTGCGAGAGCAGCTGCGTGCGCAGAACGTGCGCTGCGTCTTTCCCGAGGCCCAGCATGATCCGGCGCTGGCCGCACAACTTCTGGACGGCACCTCATCCCGTTTGGGCGGCGCTTTGGACCCTGTGGGATCGACGCTGGATCCCGGACCGCAGGCCTATGGCGCGTTGATGCACGGGCTTGCCGATGTGGTGATGGCCTGCCTTCGGGGTTGACCCGCCGGGCCAAAGCGCATCATCTTCGCCTTTGCAAGGCAAGAGGCACAGCATGATCGACATCTTTGGACAGACCGAAACCGGCGAGGCGGTGCAGATCATCACCTTGCAGGCCGGCGATTTGACGGCGCGTATCCTGACCTTGGGGGCGACTTTGCAATCGGTGCGGCTGTCCGGCGTGGCATATGATCTGACACATGGGTCTGACCGGATTTCAGATTATCTTGGGCAGATGCAATATCATGGATCGTTGATCGGGCCGGTGGTCAACCGACTGTCCCATGCCGCCGCGCCGATTGACGGCAAGGTCCACCAGTTCGAGGTAAATTATAACGGCCGCCACACCCTGCATTCGGGGACGGCGGGCACCCAAGGCAAGGTCTGGGCCATCTTGGCCCATGATCCGCAGTCCTGCACGCTGGGTCTGACGCTTGCCGCAGGCGAAGGCGGCTTTCCCGGAACGCGGCAAATCGCCGTGACCTTCGCGATAGCGGCCCCAGCCAGCCTGACCATGACCCTGCAAGTTTCAACGGATGCGCCGACGCTGATCAACTTTGCCAACCATTCCTATTGGAATCTGGACGGATCACCCAGCTGGGCCGGGCACCAGCTTCAGATTGCGGCGGAGGCGGTTCTGCCTTGCGATGCCGATTTCAAACCCACAGGCGAAATCCGCCCCGTCGCGGGAACATCCATGGACTTTCGTCAGCCCCGCGCCATTTCCCCCGGCGCACCCGAACTGGACAACTGCTTTGTCCTTTCCGCCGACAGAATGGCGCTGCGCGATGTGCTTTGGCTGACGGGCACCTCGGGTGTGACGATGACCGTGGCCACAACAGAACCCGGCGTGCAAGTTTATGATGGGCGCGGGGCGCAGCGCCCGGGACGGCAACCCTTTGAGGGGATCGCCGTGGAATGTCAGGGCTGGCCCGATGCGCCCAATCACCCGGCCTTTCCGCAGATCACGGTCCGGCCCGGCACGCCCGTGTCGCAGGTCACGCAGTGGCGCTTTTCCCGCTGAGGGCCTGCGCAGATCACGGGGCGCCGCGACGCGCCATCATCGGGGCAAGGATCAAGATGCTGGCCAGCAGACCCGCAGCAATGACAAAGGTCGCGCGCAACCCGATGCTTCCGGCAAAAAAACCAAAGGCAGGCGGGCCCACGAAATACCCCAGATAGCCGATCATCGTGGCCCGCGCGATGGCCCGCGCCCGTGCTTGCGGGGCGCTGTGGGCGCCCACAAGGGAAAACGCCGTGGGCGAGATAACAGAGGCACCGATGCCCGCAATGATGAACCCGGCATAGGCCGTGCCGGGGCCCTGCGCGGATGAGGCAACGACCAGCCCCCCCGCCGAAATCATCGCCGCTGCCATCAAAAGGCGCTCTGGCGCAAAGCGGCTGGCAAAGCCCTGTCCGAACAGCCGCGCCACGCCCATCGTCATCGCCATGACGGCAGGCCCCATTGCCCCATGCGCGGGCGAGCCGCCAAGGGTCTTTTCGATGTACAGCGCCGACCAGTTCTCTGAGGCGTTTTCTGTCAGAAAGGCGATAAAGATCATGGCGCCGCCGATGATCGGCACAAGGCCCAGACGGGCCGCGCCGCGTTCTTTAGGCCGATCCAAGCCCGTAACGCTGCCGTCTCGTTCATAGGCCAGCAGGCTTGCCAAGGCGGCCAATCCCGCCACAGTGGCCAACACCGAAGAGGGCGGCCACCCTGCGGCCCGCATCACCCCGGTTCCGATGGCCCCCCCGGCATAGCCAAAGCTGTAAGCTGCATGGCACAGATTCATCAAACTGCGACCGCGCGCCGCCTCGATCGCCGCGACGCGGGCGTTCATCAGCACATCGGTCAGCCCGGTACTGGCCCCGCAGGCCATCATGGCAATCGGATAAATCCAGACATTGGCCGTCTGCCCCGGCAAGGCAAAGGCCAGCGCCATCATCAACGTGGCAGCGAAAAGGGCGCTGCGGCCGGTGATCCGCGCAAAGAGCGGGGCAAAAAACATCGCAACCACGGCCGCCACCGGGGTTGGGAACATCAGCAGACCCAATTGCGCCTCGTCTACGCCCAGCATGGCCTTCAGGTCTGGCAGATCGGCCGCCATGCTGCCCCACATCACCCCCATGACCGTAAAGGCCACCAAGGGCGCGCGCGCGGCGATCACGCTGGACACAAAGGTCATTTCAGTCTCCTTGAACTCTGCCGTTGTCTAAGGCACATCGGCCCGCTGGGGCTGTCCTTGCCCCGACACGCCATAGCCTTGCAGCGGCAGGGCTGAATTTCCTCTTCCCCCCACGGCGATTCTCCGCTATTTGCCCCCGGTCGCGCCATGCACCCTTGGAGGATGGCGGACTTATAAATGGAGAATACCAATGGCACGCGAGATCATGGATCTTACCGCCGAGGTACGCGCGGGGACAGGCAAGGGGGCCGCCCGCACCGCCCGTCGTTCGGGCACCGTACCTGGCATCATCTACGGCGGCGGGACAGATCCCGTTTCCATTCAGATGAACTTTAACACCCTGCTGAAGCGCCTGCGTCAAGGCCGCTTCTTGTCGTCGCTGTTCAACCTGAAGGTTGAAGGCCATGCTGATGTTCATGTGATCTGCCGCGCCGTTCAGCGCGATGTGGTCAAGGACATCCCTTTGCATGTCGACTTCATGCGCATCAGCGATGACAGCCGCATCAACTTGTTCATCCACGTCGATTTCGTGAACCACGAAGCCTCGCCGGGGTTGAAGCGGGGCGGCACGCTGACCGTTGTGCGCCACGAAGTCGAACTGGAAGTCTTGGCCGGCGACATTCCGGACCACATCACGGTTGATCTGACTGGCAAGCAAATCGGCGATGTGATTCACATCGAAGACATCGCGCTGCCCGCTGGCGCGCGCCCCACCGTAGCCCGCAACTTTGCTGTGGCGAACATTGCGGCTCCGTCGGGTCTGGTTGTCGCAGACTGATCCTGCCCGAACAGGCTGGACAAAGGGGCGGGGTCTTCCCCGCCCTTTTTCGTTGCGAAGCCCCCCGTGCCTTGGCAGGGTGCCCCAGAGGAGACGCGCCATGAAACTTTTCGCAGGTCTGGGAAATCCGGGTGCCAAATATGCGGCCAACCGGCACAACATTGGCTTCATGGCGCTGGACAGGATCGCGGCAGATCATGGATTTGGCCCATGGCGCAAAGCCTATCAGGGTTTGGTCGCCGAAGGGCGCCTTGGCGCCGAACGGGTGATCTTGCTGAAACCGGAAACTTTCATGAACCTGTCTGGCCAGTCGGTTCAGGCCGCCATGACGTTTTACAAGATTCCGCCCGCCGATCTTGTGGTGTTTCACGACGAACTGGATCTGGCCCCGGGCAAGTTGAAGGTCAAGATGGGCGGGGGCCATGCGGGCCACAACGGCCTGCGGTCCATCCACGCCCATATCGGAGAGGCTTACGGCCGCATCCGTCTTGGCATTGGACACCCCGGCCACAAGGATGCAGTGGCCGCCTATGTGCTGCATGATTTTGCCAAGGCAGATCAGGACTGGCTGGATTTATTGCTGACCGGCCTGTCCGAGGGGGCCCCGGCGCTGGCCGGCGCAGATGCCGCAAAGTTTCAAAATGCGGTGGCCCTGCGCACCAATCCGCCGCGATCTTCCACCTCGGCCCAAAGCGCGCCTTTGGGCCCGCGATTGCCGCCGGGCCCCAAGGCCGAACCCACAGCCCAGCCCTTGGCCCCGGCAGAGCCCGACAAAACCCCGATGCAGCGTTTGATGGACAAATTTCGCTAAGCGATCTTTTGCAGGGCGGTCCGCTTGGATCATGCGGCGGTTCTTCAAATCGCCCGCGCAGCGCTTTTTCACGCCTGTCCTTCGTCCTTGGTCCGCCCGAACAGCCCCGCAAGCGCCTTTGACACTGTCACCGAAACCCCGGGCCGCGCCAAGGCGCGAAAGGGCATGGGGCGCAGCTCCTCGATCGCGGCCAGACCCAGACGTGCCGACAAAGCCCCATTGACGACGCCCTCGCCAAAGCGCCGCGACAGCTTGCCAAGAACGCCGCCCCCGGCAAAACTGCCCAGCAGATCATCGCCCAGCGCCACCGCCCCCGCACCCAAAATCGCGGCGGCCACCCGGCGCAACAGGCGCAGGCTTCCCAGTCGGCCCGATCGGCCGCCGTAAATCTCTGACAGGCGGCGGATCATGCGCAGGTTCGCAAACAAGACCACCGCCACGTCTGCCAGCGCCAGCGGCACCAGCGCCGTCACCGTCGCCACCTGCCGCGCGGCGGCCTCCACCTCGGCCAAAGCAGCGCGGTCCAGCGGGCCCAGAACTTCGACCTCGGCCAACGCCAACAAGGCATCGGGATCCAGCACATCGGCCCGACGCTCGTCCAGACGGGACAGGCCCCACGCGGTATCAGCGCGGCCCCGATACAGCCGCGCCACATCATCGACAGCCGTGCGGGCCGCCGCCAGATCGCCGGCCTGCGCGGCCGCTTGGCGGACATGATCAAGCCGCCCTTGGCGGGAAAAGGCCAAGACCTCTTGCACGGCCATCACCAGCACCACCAGCAAAGCCAAACCGGTCAGCCCAAAGGCAAGCCAGCCCAGCCAGGTATTTTGCGAAAAGAGACCTGTCACAAAATTCCACGCCGCAACCGACACAACCAAGGAGAACAAGCCCCCAAAGACCCACGCGGCAAAGCGCCCAAAGGCCGATCCGTTGCGGGCTGCCAGCCGGGTCATGCCCTGCATCGCCCGGCCCTGCGGCGGATCGATCATCTGGGGCAATTGCGAGGGGTCTGCATCCTCGGCCCCGTCCAATTCCACCAAAAACGGCCGCGCGAGCGGGATGTCTTTGTCATCCGGGTTCATGGTGCCGTCCTTTCCCAGATCAATCGCGCGTCGGGCAGCCGTTCATCATTTCGCGCGCCATCTGTCCGCTCGGTTTCGACGAACCCGTGGCGGGCATAAAAGCGGCGCGCGCCGATATTGGCCTGAAAGGTCCACAGGCAAAGCCGGGGTGACTGGGCTTTGGCACGGTCCAAAAGCTGCGCGCCAAGGCCCTGACCGCGCGCCTGAGGTGCCAGATACAGACAGGAAATCTCGGGGCCCAAGCGGGCCATGAACCCGGCCGCCGCGCCTTTCACATGCACCACGCACACCTCTTGGGTGGCAATCAGATGGCCCAGAAATCCCAGATCCTCGGCCGGACTGTGAAGCTTGGGCATCCAAGGCGTTTCCTGAATCCAGCCGCGCAGAATGGCTGCCAAAACGCCCGCGTCCTTCGGCGTTGCATGGGTAAAGGCTGCGCTCACAGCCGATCTCCAAACAGAAACTCCGCCGCCCGGTCCAGCCGGATATGAGGCGGCCCGTCGCCGGGTTTGCGGTTCAATCGGGCAGGAGCAAAGGTCATCAGACCAAAATCAGCGCCCAGCCATGTCTCGGCCCCAGCGCGGGCAGGCGACAAAAGCCGGGCCGGATCGCTGGGCAATTCGCCCGGATACATCACAGCCTGTTTTCCAGTGGCTTCAAGGCGCCCGCGCACCGCACCGTGCCGGACGCCGTCACGTTCGATCTCTTCTTCCACGGTGGCGCGAAAGGATGACAAGGCCAGCGCCGAGGTTTCGGCCCCGGCGAAATCCGCCCGCGCGCGCGCATCGCGCAGCAAGGCCTCGGTGATGGCGGTCAGTGCGGGGTGTTGGCTGTGATGCAAGTGGTCGGCTTTGGTGGCCGCAAACAAGATCTTTTCTACCCGTTTTCCCGCTAGAACTCCGCTTAGCCAGCCATTGCGACCGGGCCGAAAGGCACCCAGCACCCCCGTCAGTGTTTGGCGCAGATCCTCGACCGCGCGCGGACCTTGATGAATGGCCCCCAAGACATCTGCCAGCACGATCTGGCGGTCGATCCGAGAGAAATGATCGCGAAAGAAGGGTTTGATCACCCGCGCCTTGTAGGCCTCGAAGCGGCGGTCCATCTCGCGCCACAGGCAACCGCGCGGCGTCACCGATGGCAGGGGCAAAGGGGCAAAGGTCAGCACAGGAGAGCCGGCAAGATCGCCGGGCAACAAGAACCTGCCCGGCGTGCAATCGGCCCGCCCACTGCGCCGCGCCGCCATCAGCCAATCGGTGTAGACCCGCGCAAGGGACTGGGCGCACGGCTCGTCCAGTCTAAGCGCGCCATCTTCAGCCCGCGCCATGGCCAGATATTCGGCGGCGCTGGGGTCTTTGGCCAATCGGTCCAGCACGACCTCGCTCCACTCGGCATAGGTCTTGTCCAGCAGCGACAGGTCCGAAAGCCATTCACCGGGGTAATCGACGATGTCCAGATGCAGGCGGCGCGGGCCTGTCAGCCCCCCCAGAAAGCCGGCAGGTTGCACCAGAAAAGACAACCGCAACTCCGACACGGACCGGGTAGAGACGGGCCAATGGGGGGTGTCCCCGGTCAAGGCCGTAAGGTGATCTTCGTAAGCAAAACGCGGCAGCGTCATATCCGGTTGCGGCTGCAAATAGACCGCTTGAATCCGTCCGGCGTTGGCAGCCTTCAACTGGGGCATGCGCCCACGTTCCAGCAGATTGGCCACAAGGGCGGTGATGAAAACGGTCTTACCCGCGCGGCTGAGACCCGTCACCCCAAGCCGCACCACGGGCTCTTGAAACAAACCAAGGGCCGAGGCAGCCACCCCGTTCAACCCGCGCTGCACGCCTTCGCCAAGGGAGGTGAAAACCAAAGGAGACTCCTGTCGTCGGGCCCAACATAGGAATTGGCGGGCCGAATGGGTAGGGGAAGGTTCGCGCAAGGCACGCGGCGCGAAAAAAACTTTCCCAAGCCGCCAATCTGCGCTACCTCGCGCCCATGCCGCGTTTTGCCCTTCAGATCGACTATGACGGTGGTCCCTTTGCCGGCTGGCAAAGGCAGGCTGGTGGCTTGGCCTCGGTTCAAGGCGCAATCGAAGAGGCCCTGACGCGGTTGCAACCGGGGCCCCATACCATCGCCGCAGCGGGGCGCACCGATGCCGGCGTTCATGCCACCGCGCAGGTCGCCCACTGTGATCTGACGCGCGAGTGGGACCCCTTCCGGCTGTCCGAAGCGTTGAACTGGCATCTCAAACCGCAGCCGATTGCCGTGATCAACGCCAAGCGCGTTTCGGACGATTTTCACGCCCGGTTTTCCGCGCAGGAACGGCGATACACCTTTCGGCTGGTGGCCCGGCGCGCGCCCGTGACCCATGACAAGGGTCTGGTCTGGCAGGTCTTGTCGCCCCTGAACCTTGACGCCATGCACGAGGCCGCCGCCCATCTGGTGGGCCATCATGATTTCACCACCTTTCGGTCAACCTTCTGTCAGGCCAAAAGTCCGATGAAGACCCTGGACGAAATCACGATCACCCCCCAGGCGGTGGTAGGCGGGATCGAGTATCGGTTTTTCTTGCGGGCCCGCTCTTTCTTGCACAATCAGGTCCGATCGATCGTGGGGACCTTGGAACGTGTGGGGGCCGGGTCATGGGCGCCGCAAAATGTGAAGCAGGCCCTGCAGGCGCGCAGCCGGGCGGCCTGTGGTCCGGTTTGCCCGCCGCAGGGATTGTATTTGTCTGGCGTGTCTTATGCCGACGACCCTTTTGCGGATGGCTGAACTGCGCTAGGCCTTTTTCAGCGCAAAGGAGAGCCCCATGACACTGACCGATCTTTTCCTGTCCCAGGCAATCGACCCGTTCCGTTTTGGCATGCTGGTGTTTTTGTTCCTGACGATGCTGCGCACGCGGGCCAGTTCGGGCACCCTGATCCCCTTGGCGGCCGGGGCGCTGTTTGTGGCCGTGTTGATTCCGATGACCATGACCAAAACGCCCATGGGCCCGGATCTGTACCGCGCCGTCGCGGTGGGAATTGTCACCAATGCCTTGGTGATCGGCGCTATTGCGCTGCTGCATCGGATGTTGCCCAAGCGCGGATAAACCAAAAGGGCCGAGGTTTCCCCCGGCCCTTTCCGTTCTCTTGTTCAGACACTTAGCGGTTGCTGGCGTCCGAGAAGATGTCTTTCTTGTGCGTGCCACCGGGAACAAACAGCGCCCCGATGATAACCGTCACCGCCGCAATCACGATCGGGTACCAAAGGCCCGAATAGATGTTGCCCGACTGGGCCGAGATCGCCAGCGCGGTCGCCGGCAACAGGCCGCCGAACCAACCGTTTCCGATGTGGTAGGGCAAGGACATGCCCGAGTAGCGGATCCGCGTTGGGAACAACTCGACCAGCATGGCCGCGATGGGGCCATAGACCATTGTGACCAGAACGATCAGATAGGTCAGGATCGCCACGATGGTCAGGTTCTGGCCGGTGAAGACGTCAAAGAAGCCTGATGCACGTGCCACGGTGTCGTTGGACGGAACGGATTTGACAACAACGCCTTCGGCGACAACTTCGTCCTTGGCCACGTCGACCCAGGCACCATCAACTTCCTTGACCTTCTTGGTTCCAGCCGAAGGATAACCGGCTGCGGCAAGGCTGTCTGCAAGCGATTTCTCGAACGCGGCCTTGACCCCACTGGCCGTGTCAAGCGCGGCTTGGGCAGCGTCGATTGCCGCCTGATCCGTCCCTGCTTTTGCGGTTTCAAGGGCGGTCTTGGCAGCGGCGATTTCGGCCGCGTTGACGGTTCCGTCGTAACCGGCAATCTCGGTCTCGCCAACCTTCACCGACGCCACGGTGCCTGCAGGCGCATCCACCGTTGTCGAGTTGACCGAAGACTTGAGCAAGAGCGCTTTCAGCAAGTCACAGGACTTGGTGAATTTCGCCGTGCCAACCGGGTTGAACTGGAACGAGCAGTCCGCCGGATCGGCCGTCACGACAATCGACGTTTCCTGTGCGGCATGCAGCGCCGGGTTTGCCGTCTTGGTCAGGAAATTGAACACCGGGAAATAGGTGATCGCGGCGATCAAGCAGCCTGCCAGAATGATCGGCTTGCGGCCGATCCGGTCGGACAGACGGCCAAAGTAGATGAACCCATAGGTGCCAAGGATCAGCGACCAGGCCACGAACACGTTGGCCGAAAAGCTGTCGACCTTGATGACGTTTTGCAAAAAGAACAAGGCGTAGAACTGACCCGAGTACCAGACAACCGCTTGGCCTGCCGTCAGACCAAGCAGCGCAATCACCGCAAACTTGGCATTCTTCCACTGGCCGAACGCCTCGCGCAGCGGCGCTTTGGACGCAGCGCCCTCTTCCTTCATTTTCTTGAAGGCCGGGGATTCATTCATCGTCAGACGAATATAAAGCGAGATCAGCAGCAGGATGATCGACCCCAGGAACGGGATCCGCCACCCCCAAGCCTTCCAAGGCTCCAGCATGACAGGGTCACCTTTTGCATCCAGCATTGGCGTGCCATCAAGCCCGAACTGGGCGACGGAATCATAGTTTCCGTTCACATAGCCGGTCACCAGCAGAATAACGATCAGCGACAGCAACAAGCCCAGCGTCGCGGTGGTCTGAATGAACGAGGTGTAGTAACCGCGGCGGTCTTGCGGGGCGTGTTCGGCCACGTAAACCGCAGCGCCGCCATATTCGCCGCCCAAGGCCAGACCCTGCAACATGCGCAAACCGATCAAGATGAATGGTGCCGCCATGCCCCAGCTTTGGTACCCCGGCAGCAGACCGACGAGGAAGGTCGACAGACCCATGATCAGGATCGTCATCAAGAAGGTGTATTTGCGGCCGATCAGATCGCCGAGCGAGCCAAACACCAGCGCGCCGAAAGGACGCACGATGAATCCGGCGGCAAAGGCCAGAAGGGCGAAGATGTTCCGTGTGGCTTCGGGGAAGGGCGTAAAGAACTGCGCCCCGATGATCGCGGCCAACGAGCCGTAAAGGTAAAAGTCATACCATTCGAAAACCGTGCCCGCCGAGGAGGCAAGGATCACCTTGCGCTCTTCCGCGGTCATCGGACGCGAGCGTGCGCTCACATCTGCATTCATCGCCATAAGGCTTCCTCCATGTTGTGCCGGCTGCGCCGGACTGTCCCAACTGTTTTTCGCATCTTTTCTTTGGCCAAAGCTTCTTTGGTCCTTGCCGAGGCAAGGCTGCCGCCGAACTGGCGCTGATGCGGTCTTTTCCGTCCTTTGCCGCGCCCGGGCCTCCTCTGCCCGCGCGCGGCGCTGTTTTTGGCCGTCAGGGCAAAGGGTTGCCCGTCCGACTCGGCCTTCCGCCCAAGGTCAGTCCTTGTTCATGCGGTTGGCAATCAGATCATCCACCACCGCCGGATCGGCGAGGGTCGATGTGTCACCAAGGCTGCCGAAATCATTCTCGGCAATCTTGCGCAGGATGCGGCGCATGATCTTGCCCGAACGGGTTTTCGGCAGGCCGGGTGCCCATTGAATAAGATCCGGGCTGGCGATGGGGCCAATTTCCGTACGCACCCATTTGACCAAGTCCTTGCGCAGCTCCTCGGTCGGTTCGACGCCGCGCATCAAGGTGACATAGGCATAGATGCCTTGCCCTTTGATATCGTGCGGATAACCCACAACGGCGCTTTCCGCGACATTGGGATGGGCAACAAGGGCGCTTTCCACCTCGGCGGTGCCCATGCGGTGACCGGACACATTGATCACGTCATCCACGCGGCCCGTGATCCAGTAATAGCCGTCAGCATCCCTGCGGCAGCCGTCGCCGGTGAAATAATATCCCGGATACTGGCTGAAATAGGCCTCTTCAAACCGCGCATGATCGCCCCACAGCGTGCGCATCTGGCCGGGCCAGCTGTCCGCGATGCACAAGACACCATCGGTTTCCGTCGCCTCTTGAATCTTGGCCGAGGCCGGATCCAGCACAACGGGCTGGATCCCGAAAAACGGCTTGGTCGCCGATCCAGGTTTTTGCGGAATGGCCCCGGGCAACGGCGTGATCATGTGACCCCCCGTTTCAGTTTGCCAGAAGGTGTCGACGATGGGGCATTTGCCCTTGCCAACATGCGTGTTGTACCAGTTCCAAGCCTCAGGATTGATAGGCTCGCCCACAGAACCCAGCAGTTTCAGCGACGACAGATCGTGCTTTTCCACCCATTCGGCGCCCATGCCCATCAGACTGCGAATGGCAGTGGGCGCGGTGTAGAACTGGTTCACCTTGTGCTTGGCGATCACTTCCCAGAACCGGCCCGCGTCGGGATAGGTCGGCACGCCTTCAAACATGATCGATGTCCCGCCATTGGCAAGCGGGCCATAGACGATATAGCTGTGCCCGGTGACCCAGCCCACATCGGCCGTGCACCAGAACACATCGCCGTCATGATAATCAAACGTCATCTGATGCGTCATGGCCGCATACACCAGATAGCCGCCTGACGTGTGCACAACGCCCTTTGGCTTTCCGGTGGAGCCGGAGGTGTACAAGATGAACAACGGGTCTTCCGCGCCCACTTCGACATAGGCGCAATAGGGGGACGCCTTGGCCATTTCCGCCTTCAGGTCAATATCGCGGCCTTCGGTCCAGGTGGTCTGGTCCCCGGTGTGCTTGACTACCAGACTTTTCACATGGTCATTGCAATGAAGCAGCGCCTGATCGGTGTTTGATTTCAGCGGCACTTTCTTGCCGCCCCGGGGCCCAAAATCGGCGGTGATCACAACCTTGGCTTCGGAATCGTTAATGCGGTTGGCCAAGGCATCGGGCGAAAACCCGCCAAAGACCACCGAATGAATGGCTCCGATGCGCGCGCAGGCCAACATGGCATAGGCGGCTTCGGGGATCATCGGCATATACAGCACGACGCGGTCACCCTTTTTCACACCCTGCGCCTTCAGCACATTGGCCAAACGCGAAGTTTGTTCCAACAATTCAGCATAGGTGATGTAGCGCGCCGGGGTCTTGGGATCATCCGGCTCCCAGATCAGGGCGGTTTGCTGGGCCCGGGTGATCATGTGCCTGTCAATGCAATTGGCCGAGACATTCAACGTGCCGTCTTCAAACCACTTGATCGATACACTGCCCTTTTCAAAGGTCGTGTTCTTGACGATCTGATAGTCGCGGATCCAGTCGATCCGGTGGCCTTCGGCGCGCCAGAAGGCATCTGGGTCTGCCACCGATTGCGCATACATGGTCGCATAGGCTTCCGGTCCGACATGGGCGTGCGCCACAAAGTCTTGTGACGCGCTGTACACTCCGGGTGCACCGATGTGGTCTGCCATAAAGTCTCTCCCTCTTCAGGCGGCTGGGCCATGCCGCCTGTCCCTTGGCCGCGGCGGCGGATTTGGGCTTGGGCTAAGCATAGCGAGTTGGTCAAGAAATTGGTAACTCTTTTTGATCGCTCAGTTTTTCTGTCAATTGATTGACAAGATTCAGCGAAAATCTGTCAATAACAGGAAAGTGACAATGATTTGGGGAAAGTGGCGTCGCGGGGCGAATCCGATCTGCCTGATGGTGATTTCCTTCCCCAGATTGCCCCCACAAATTGCCGTGGAACACGGCAAGGATCAAGATCGACTTCCTGTGCCAAAGCCGGGGTGATTCGCCGCTGTTTATCCAGCTTCCGGGGCGACGGCAGGCCCGGCCAAGGCGCCTGTCAGACCCGCCGCGACAAGCACGATCTGAACTTCGGGCCGCGCCCCTAAAAGAACCAGTTTTCCGCCGCGCCGCGCCATTTTCCGCGACAGCCCTTCCAGCCAATGGGCCCCCGAGGAATCAATGTAGGGCACCTGTGTCAGATCAAGGACAAAAACCTTTGGCTGGTGGGCCATTTGCTCCAACTCGCCGCCCAGACGGGCGGCGGCGCCAAAAAAGAACGGCCCTGTCAAAGGGTGAACCACCGTATCCAAGCCCGGATCTGGCGCGGCGGCGCCCCCCTGAATATGTCCGGACATGCGGTGAATGAACACAAGTCCCGCCAAGGCAAAGCCCACAACGATCCCTGCGGTCAGATCCCGGAACACCACCAACAGGAACGTTGCCACAAGCACGACCGCATCCGCCCGCGAGTGCCGGATGACATCCCAGATTTCGGCTTTTTCGATCATGTTCCACGCGACGATGGCCAAGACCCCGGCCAGACAGGCCAACGGGATATAGCCCGCCAAAGGCGCCGCGACGATCATGAAGACCAAGACGAAGACGGCGTGCAACAGGCCTGACATCGGCCCGTGCGAGCCGGCCCGCACATTCGTGGCGGTGCGTGCAATGGTCCCGGTCACGCAAAGCCCGCCGAACAGGGCCGATCCCATATTGGCCACGCCCTGCGCCAGAAGTTCCGCATTGGGCCGATGCCGCGTACCCGACATGCCATCTGCGACAACGGCCGATAGCAAAGATTCAATCGCCCCCAGCAGCGTGAAACTGGCCGCCCAAGGCAAAGCGCCCTGAACCAGCCCCCAGCTGAGGGTGGGCAGGCTGGGAGCGGGCACCATGCGGGGCAAATCGCCAAAACGCCCGTATATCGTTTCGACGGGCAAGGAAAAAATGATCGCGGCCAAGGTTCCCGCCACCACGGCCAGAAGAAGGTTCGGCAAGGCAGGGGCCAGCCGTTTGATCCCCACGATCAGTGCGATCGTCCCCCCTGCCACGCCAAGGGCGGACAGACTGATTGTGCCGCGGGCCGCCCACAGGGCCTCCAGCTTGGCCAAGACCTCTCCGGGATCAGCGGCCAAGGTCAGGCCGCCCAAATCTTTGATCTGACTTACAAAGATGATCACGGCAATTCCGGCGGTAAAGCCAAGGGTGACGGGGTAGGGGATATAGCGCACATAACTTCCCGCGCGCAGCACCGCCAAGGCCACCAGCATTCCTCCCGACAGAAAGGTTGCCAAAATCAGGCCGGGCACCCCTATTTGCGCCACGCAAGCCGAGACCAGAACGATGAATGCCCCGGCAGGGCCGCCGACTTGAAACCGCGACCCGCCCAGAAGTGACACCAAAAAGCCCCCGATGATCGCCGTGAACAGCCCGCGTTCGGGGCCGACACCGCTGGCAATGGCGATGGCCATCGACAAGGGCAGCGCCACGATGGCCACCGTCAGCCCCGCCACAACATCGGCCCGCAGATCCGCCAGGCCATAGCCTTCGCGCCAGACGGTCACAAGTTTGGGCAGAAATTCCGGCAGGGCCGAGGGGGACTTTGCCGCGCGGTTGGGAGGATTCATGTTTGGGTCCCATTGCAAGAAGCGGTTGCGCTGCGCTGCTTTGCCGCTTGAATTGCTGTGACCAAACGCTTCTGCTGGCCTTGTGTCAATAATCCAGGTCAGTCCTATGCCCAACACCGACCCCCATCTTGTGCCAGA
>CANHLE010000043.1 GCA_947461435.1 Paracoccaceae bacterium
AAGGCAAGCTCAGTTGCTGCGTTCGCTGCAAAGAAAAAGAAGGAGACAACACACAGCTTGACCCAAACATGAACTGAAATCCATAATCAGAGGTGGCTCACTTCTCAGTGAAAAAACCGGCTCAGTTCTGGGTGAAAATCAACAGCCTCGATTGCGGCGCAGGTAGAAATTCAAAAATCTTTGGCTCTGAATCGTATTCGACATGAGCTTGCCGGTTTTGCGTACCAGGTTAGTGTCAACTTTCGGGCCGAGATAGGAAATCGACAGCTTGCTTTGGAACGCCGCCGGCAAGCACCACCCGACGCTGGTCCAGTTGAGCTATGGCAAGGTCAAGTGGCGGCATTGGAGAGATCGCTGGCGATATGCCGACTGAGCTTTTCTGAATCAACAGGCTTTCTGCAGAAACTTGCCGACGGGAGCATCCTCTATCGCAGTATCCAGCCATGCTCGATCCTCTTGGCGCTTATTGGAGACGATTGACGCAAATCTTTGGTCGCCGTTCATAGTTGACCTGTCGCGGTTTGGTGCCATGGTCGAACGCACCACCATCTTTGCAGGCGGTCGGCCAGGCCGTCCGAGAAAACGGGCTGACCGCCGCCATCACTGCGCTGGTTGGAGGCTCTCTCGCGGTTGCTACCACCGTCATGCGCAATGCATTCGACAGCGAGGTGATGCTGGAGCGGCTAGACCGCGAACGGCACCTCGAACGCGAGCGAGCCGGCAAGCAGGCGGCGGATTACGGTAAGGCCGACGCTGATCGGATCGAACGGCTAGAGACCGACATCCGCGCCATGCGCGATGTGATCTTCCAGGCTTTCCACCGCGGCCGAACCGACTGACGATCGGTTGTGTGGTCTGTCGCGGACAAGCGGAACCGATAGGTATCACGGGCTTCGCTACTCGTTGCATCACGGTCGCCGCTTGCCTGCGAAACCGCGCTTGCTCGGCTCGCGGGGCAATTGCGCTTTCCCGAGGCAAGTTGGGTAGCGCACACAGCCAAGAAAGGTGCTGTGCGGGCCAGTTCGTTCCACCAGCCAGCCATCAGCGCATTCCGGGCAACTGGGGTGCATTTTACCGCAACTGCACTTGGCTTGCGGTGCGCCCTTTACGTGCCGCGGCAGGGCTGCGCCGCATTCGGAACAGGCAGGCAGGAAATTGCCACAGTGCTCGGAATGCTCGCAGCGGTACCAAGTCCGGCCGTCCTGGCCCTGCACGCTCAGCAGGCGGCCACCGCACTCGCCACATTCGTGGACTTCCTGATCGGGCGCGGGCGGCTGCACAATCCCATAGGCGGGATCCTTCACAAGCTCGGTGACAAAGGCCGACGGACGGGCATTTGATGCGAGGATGGTCAGAGTGTGCCGCGCCCGCGTCATGGCAACGTACATCACGCGCCGTTCCTCGGCATTCTGGAACGTCTCCTCATCCGGCGAGACCAGTCCCAGCAGCGGATCATCGACGATCTCCGATGGAAAGCCCACCCGCCCGCTGTCGGCGTTCAACAGAACCACATGATCCGCCTCCAATCCTTTTGAGGCATGGATGGTTTTGAAACTGAACGTCAGGCGCGGAAACCGCCGCTGCAGGTCCTGCAGGTCAGGCTCCAGATATCGATACCGGGCCAGCATCAGCACGCTTGCCATCTTGCCTGCCGGGTCTGACTTTGACGACAGCGCTGCAAGCACATCTGACAGCTTCTTCTCACTCTCGTTCTTCGCCGTCATCACGATCCTGATGGCTGGTTCTGTAGCCGTCCCGGCCGGGACGATCTGCTTCTGTATCTGGACCGGGTTCCGCAGAACAAAGGTTCTGGCAGCAAAGGCTATCTGGTCGACAGAACGGAAGGTACGGCCCAGATCGACCGCTCTGTGGACACCTGCCTCGCCATCGAAGCTGCCGCCGAACTCACGACCGAAATGGCGCATCAGATGGATGTCCGACCCGGCAAAGCGGAAGATCGACTGCCAGTCGTCGCCGACAGCAAAGACGCGCACATCCGGATGCTGGGCTTTCAGCGCCTTCACTAGCCGGGCCCGGCTTTGCGAAATGTCCTGGAACTCATCAACAAGGATGTGGCGGAAGGGGCTGACATAGCGGCCAGTCTCAGTATAGCGCGCCGCGCGCAAGATCATGTCCTCGAAGTCGATCCGGCCCCCGAGGCGTTTCTGGTATTCTTCAAAGACTGGCGCGAACACATCGAGAAATGCCTTCGCCCGCTTGCCCAGCTTCATCCGATCGGACTTGGTCTCACAATCCTCAAGACTATAGCCGCCGCTCTTGAACTTGCGCAGAAACGTCCCGAGCAGCTTCGAGAAGTCATCGACCGCTTCAAATCGACAATCCGGTCATAGATCGTGTCGGCCGGGCGCGGTTTGAGGGTGACATGCGGCGCCAGCTTTTCGGCAAGGCCGATCAGCAGACGTCCCTCCTGCCGTTCATAGCTGAAGGTTTCGATCAGGGTCGTCTCATGCTCGGCATGGACCTGGCGTTTCCATTCCATGCTGGCGAGATATTCGTTTCGGTCGACGAAGGGGGCCGTAAACAGCTTTTCGCTGCCGTCTGCCATCTTCTGACGGCGCACCCCGAAATGCTCGATGTAGATGCCACTTTCTGTCAGCCGGAAATCCGGCTGATAATCCCGCCTGCCCGTTTCGGGGATCTTGTGCTCGTAGACCGGTTCGTATTCGTATTCGACGCCGTTTTCATAAAGCCAGTTGGCGATCTGCAGCTCTTCGTAACTCTTGACCTTCTCGCCCTGCAGGGTGCGCAAATCCTGCTGCTCCATATGGGTGTAGAATTCGTGCTTGGTCTTGAAGTCCCATTCGGTTTTCGGCTCGACGAGGAAATGCGCGAAAAACTGGATGATCGCCTTCGACACCTCCGAAAGCGAATGCACCAAGTCCTTCAGGATCTGCTTGATCAAGTTGGTAAAGGCCAGGTCGTCAGTGGCATGGTCGGCAAGCGCGGGTTTTGACCCCTCCACGATGCCGATAATGTCGTAGGCCATCGCATGGAAGGTCCGCGCCACAATCGGCACGCCGGATCGCGCCTCGACCCGCTCCGACATCTCTGCCGCCGCGTTCTTCGCAAATGCCAGGAGCAGGATTTCTTTTGGCTTCCGGATCCCGGCTTTGACGAGGTAGGCCGCCTTGGCAGTGATTACACTGGTCTTGCCCGATCCGGCACCAGCAAGCACAAGGGTCGCATCTTCATCCACTACGACCGAAAGTCGCTGCTCGGCCGTCAGCGGCTTGCTTTCGATGGTGTCGAAGAACTGCTTCCAGCGATCCAGTTCCGCCGTAACAAAGACCGATATCGCAGTTGCCCGCGCCGCCCGGGGATCGGCGACGAATTTGCGGACAAGGGCCACGCGCTCTGCCCTATCTGTTCCGATTGCCTCGGACCTCAGCTTCGAGAGTAGGGTGGTATCAAGGGACCGCGCGTCCTGAAGTATCGGCGCCAGACTGCAGGCTGCTGGATACCGGCCCGGTCGCGACAGACCGGAAACAGCGGCATGAAGCCGGTCGAACCGCTGCGCTTCGCGGTTAAAGGCGTCAGTGTTGAACTTGACCCAAGCAGCTTTGACGCTGTCCGCAAAGGAGCGTGCATCGGCATGACCGGCACCGCGCAACAGGACATTGCTTTGCCCAGATGATTGCATGGACAGCGTCGTTCCAAGCGCACCCTTCCGAAGGGTTGGCGCCTCGCCAATATCCGCCAACGAAACCGACGCGGGCATGCTGCGTCCGGTCACCAGAAGATGATCGCCCTGCAACTCAATGGCGCGCGCAGTCGTGCCAAAGGGGTTCACGAGAATTCCGAACAGTGGTCTTTGTTGCAACCGAATCAATAGCATGTGCCCTGTAACCCATCTCAAGCAGCTTGCGCTTTGGTTCCTGGCGTCTGCAACCATGTTTGCCCGGCAAAGAAGCGGCCGCACGGAAAGCCGGAAAGCTTGCGCGCGTCTTCATTCTTGCGTATCTTGAAGACACCAACCGGAGGCCGCCATGTCCAAGACCACAACGATGACTGTCCGCATCAGCGGAGCGCTGAGCGAGTTTGTGGCCTCGAACGTGGGTGAGAACGGGTCCTACGAGAACATCAGCGAATACGTCCGCGATTTGATCCGCCGCGACAAGGAGCGGGCCGAGGCTGAGGCCTTCAACCGGCTGAAGGCCGAACTGACCCGCGCCTTTGCAGCGCAGGAGGAAAGCTACCGTCCGCTGACCGCTGCCGAGGTAATGGCCCGGAACCGGGGATAGCAACGTGGCTGTCCGCGTACAGGAAGCTGCATCGCTGCGGCTTGACGAGATCTACCGTTACACGCGCGACCGCTGGGGCGTTGAACAGGCTGATCGTTACATCACCGATCTGTTTACAGCATTTGACAAAATCGAGGGGCACGGCGTCGCTTCGCGGCCGATCCCAGCAGAGTTCGCCATCGACGGCTTCTACTTCCGGCACGAGCATCATTTCGTGTACTGGCGGCGGCTGTCGAACGGCGACATCGGCATCGTGACGATCCTGCACGAGCGGATGCATCAGATGGATCGGTTCCGGGACGGCTTGCCCGGCTGATCTTGGCCATCAGGGGCTTGATTGTCTCGCTCGCGAAGGGGGGACTCGCGAAACGTTGACCAGGTGTTGACAAGAAATGCGCACAAGCAAAAACCGCCCCTGGGGGCGGCGTGCATGTCTTTGATAATATTGTAAATTTTTGGTTGCGGGGGCAGGATTTGAACCTGCGGCCTTCAGGTTATGAGCCTGACGAGCTACCGGGCTGCTCCACCCCGCGACACTGCCGTCCGTTTAGCTGCCCCATTGGGGGAACACAACCCCAACCGCACAACTTTATGACAAAAACCCGCGCCCTCTGCGCGATGGGCAAAGATTGTCCGTTCCGACCCGGTGTTCGTACCCGTCTGAATGTTCCAGCCCCAGAAACCTTCCCAGTGGCGGCGCGGGATGCGAATGGGTGCTTGGCGGGCACCCCCCCGGAACGCAGTGCCAGAACAACGGGTTGGGGCCATGGCGGTGACTTATCGATGGTGCCTCAACGGCCCGAGTCGCGCCCAAAGGGGAAAAAGCCCTTCGGCGGCCGGCCCCCATTCAGCCAACGTCGATTTCAGGGTCCGTCGTCGCGACCGCTCGCCGATAGGTCACAGAGGTTGGGCGATCAAAGCCTGCATGGGCCCTGCGGGCGATCTCATAAAACCCCATGCGCACAAACGCGGCCTGATTTTCCACCAACTCCACCCGCGTTTCCAGCTCCAGTGCGGCCAAACCCCGCGCCCGCGCCGATCGCTCGGCCTGCCCAATCAGAGCGCGGGCAAGCCCCCGGCCGCGATGTGCACTGTCCACAGCCAGTTTGCCGATGTACAGGCTGTCCGCTTGAGGTGTCAGCACCACGCAGGCACGGATTGGCGGGCCCATCACCCAGATTTCACCGATCCGCGCTTTGGCTGCCAAATCCGCTTCCGTCAAGCGGTGCATCGAACTGGGCGGATCGATCCGGCCTTCCATATAGGCAAATTCGGCCCGGATCAGCCCAAGGACGGCCGGCCAGTCAAAAGGATCCAAGGCGCGAAGCGGCGTCATCCCTGAGGCAAACCATCTGACAGGTGCAGCCAAGGCATCTTCGCGTCAATATGGACGTGGTTCATCGGCTGATAAACCGCCGGATCGTCCAGCGTTGCCGCGTAAAAATGTATCTCATCGGCAAATCGGTCGGCGCGGTAGGCCATCTGCGTAACGCACCGCGGGCAGAAATCGCGCCAGACACCGGCGGAAGAGGCAAAGGTTTGGGGCAGCTCACCCGTCCAAAACCAATGACACTGCGCGATGCCAAAAAAAGAGGTGACGGCCGAGGCCGTGGCCCGCCGACAGCTTTCGCAGTGGCAATGCGATTGCCACAACGGCGCGGCAGTCGCGCGGAATCTGACAGCGCCGCACAGGCACCGGCCGGTGATGGGGGGCGTCATGGCGGGGCCTTTGCGCAACAACACATCTGGGATCGCAGCAAAGTCGCAAAGAGGCCGGCGGTCAAGCCATGTCCTACATCTGTGTCGCCTTCGCCCCCTCGCAGGCCGGCTGATGTCGAAAATTCCCGGTGGATTGGTCAAGATCTTGGGGATAAGCGCCGCATTTGCCCAAGATAGGGGGTAGACCTGTTGACTCACTCGCCCAAGCCGCGAAACTGCCCCTCCGGAAAGGAATCGCCCCTTGCGCTTTACACGGCTCAGGCTCAACGGCTTCAAAAGCTTTGTCGACCCCACGGATCTTGTGATTCAAGAGGGTCTGACAGGCGTGGTGGGTCCCAATGGCTGCGGCAAGTCGAACCTGCTGGAAGCGCTGCGTTGGGTCATGGGCGAAAACAGACCCTCGGCCATGCGCGGCGGCGGGATGGAAGATGTGATCTTCAATGGTGCCGCCACCCGCGGGGCCCGCCATTTCGCCGAAGTGGCCCTGATCTTGGACAACAGCGAACGTCTGGCGCCCCCCGGGTTCAATGACAGCGACCAGATTGAAATTGTCCGCCGCATCACCCGCGATGCCGGATCAGCCTATCGGCTGAACACCAAAGACGTGCGCGCCCGTGATGTGCAGATGCTCTTTGCCGATGCCTCCACCGGGGCCCATTCCCCGGCGCTGGTGCGTCAGGGTCAGATCAGCGAATTGATCAACGCCAAGCCAAAGGCGCGCCGCCGGATCTTGGAAGAAGCCGCAGGCATTTCGGGCCTCTACCAACGGCGACACGAGGCAGAGCTGCGCCTTCAGGCTGCCGAACAAAACCTCACGCGCGTCGATGACGTGATCGAAGCCTTGGCCCAGCAACTGTCAACCTTGACGCGCCAAGCCAAACAAGCCGCCCGCTACCGCGAGATTGGCGATGAACTGCGCCGTGCCGAAGGGATGCTGCTGTATCGCCGTTGGCGCGAAGCCGAAATCGCCCGGGCCGAGGCAGATGCGGCCCTGCGCTTGCGCCTGTCCGATGCCGGCCGCGCCGAACTGGCCGCCCGCGCCGCCGCCGACGCCCGCGCGCAGGCGGAACTGTCTTTGCCCCCCCTGCGGGAGGAAGAGGCGATTGCAAACGCGATCTTGCAACGCCTCATGGTCGCCCGCGATCAACTTGGCGCCGATGAACTGCGCGCCAAGGCCGCGATCGATACCCTGCGCGCCCGCATCACCGAATTGACCCGCGACGCCGACCGCGAAACGGGCCTGAACCGCGACGCAGGCGAGGTGATCGAAAGACTGGAATGGGAATTGGGCCAATTGGCCCGCGCGATGGAAGGTCAAGACGAAAGGCTGTCAGACGCTGCCGAGGCGGCGCGCGGGGCCTCGGCAGCCCTGACGGACCATGAACAGGTTCTATCGCAAGCCACCGAAGATAATGCGCGCCTCTCGGCCCGCCATCAATCCGCCCAACGCATGCTGGCTGACAGCCAAACCTCTTTGGTTCGGGCGGAAACGGCCCTGATGGCGGCGCGCGGCGCTGCAACTTCGCTTGAAACCGACCTGTCCGAAGCCAGTCTGCGGCTGGCCGAGGCAACAGACTTGGCCCGTGAGGCTGCCGAATGCGCGGCTGAGGCCGAAGACACCCTGCTTGCGGCTGAAGAGGCCCGCGCCGAAGGCCAATCGCGCGAGGCCGATGCCCGCGCCGCCCGATCCTCGGCCGAAGGCGAGGCGCATGCCCTGCGCGCCGAGATGGGCGCGCTGACAAAACTCGTCGAACGCGAGGCCGCAACCGGCAGCCAGTTGCTGGATCGGCTGACCGTCCAACCGGGGTTCGAGGCAGCCCTTGGCGCCGCCCTGACCGACGATCTGCGTGCGCCAGAAATTTCGCCCGCACGGCCCTCAGGCTGGGTGCCTTTGCCGCCCTATAACGCCAGCCATCCCCTTCCCCGGGGCGTGCGCCCCCTGTCAGAGGTGGTCAAGGCTCCGTCGGTTCTGGCCCGTCGGTTAAGCCAGACCGGATTGGTGGATGCCGATCAGGGTTCGGGCCTGCAAGAGGCCTTGCAGCCCGGCCAGCGTCTTGTCTCGCGCGAAGGAGACCTGTGGCGCTGGGACGGGTTCCGCGCCGGGGCCGATGACGCGCCCTCTGCCGCCGCCCAGCGCCTTGTGCAGCTCAATCGCCTGTCGCGCCTCAAAGGGGATCTGTCGCAGGCCGAAGCGCGCGCGCAGGGCACGGTCCAAGCCCACGAACGCCTGCAAGCCCAGATGGCAGATCTGGCCGCCGCCGATACCCGCGCCCGCGATGCCCGCCGCGCCGCGGATCTGCGGTCGACCGAAGCCGCCCGTGCCGCCGCCCGCGCCGAGGCTGACCGGTCCCTCGCCGAAGGCCGGCTGGAGTCTTCCCGTCTGTCCCTGCTGCGCTATGAAGAAGAACGAGCCGCCGCCCATGACCAATCCAAGGCCGCCGAGGCCGCGATGCAAGATCTGCCCGCCCTCGACGCGCAGAAAGCCGCCCTTGAATCCGCCCGTCTGACCGTCGAGGCCGCCCGCATCACCATGATGTCCCGCCGCTCCTCCCATGACGAGCTGCGCCGTGAAGGCGAGGCCCGCCTGCGCCGAAAGCAAGAAGCCAGCAAGGAACTGTCGGGCTGGAAACACCGGCTCGACACGGCCGAAAAACGTCTGTCCGAACTCGCCGCCCGTCAGGCGGAAACCGAAGAAGAACTGGCCGATGCCTTGGCCGCACCCGAAGAGATCGCCGAACAACGCGACGCTTTGGCCGAACAGATGGACAGCGCAGAAATCCGCCGCCGCACCGCAACAGAAGCCGTCGTTGCAGCTGAAACCACCCTGCGCCATGCTGCCGAGGCGGAACGCGACGCCGAACGCGCCGCCTCGGAATCGCGCGAATCGCGCGCCCGCGCCGAAGCCCTGACCGAGGCCGCCCGCGCCGCCGCCAGCGCCGCGCGGGAACGTATCTTCGAAGAAACCTCGGCCGATCCGGAAACCTTGCTCAGCACGCTCAAGATCGACCCCGACCGCATGCCCGATGTCGAAACCCTCGACACCGATGTGCACCGCCTCAAACGCCAGCGCGAAAGCCTTGGCGCGGTCAACCTGCGCGCCGAAGAAGACATGAAGGCCGTCAGCGACGACTATGACACCCTTGTTGCCGAAAAGATCGATCTGGAAGAAGCGATCCGCAAACTGCGCGGCGGCATTGCCGGGCTGAACAAAGAAGGCCGCGAACGTCTTCTGACCGCCTTCGAACAGGTCAACACCAACTTTACCGCCCTTTTCACCCATCTGTTTGGCGGCGGAGAGGCGAAACTGGTTCTCGTGGAATCCGATGATCCGCTCGAGGCGGGCCTTGAAATCATGTGCCAACCGCCGGGCAAACGCCTGTCCACCCTGTCCCTTCTGTCGGGGGGCGAACAAACCTTGACCGCCCTGGCGCTGATCTTTGCCGTCTTCCTCGCCAACCCCGCCCCGATCTGTGTGCTCGACGAGGTGGATGCACCGCTGGACGATGCCAACGTCACCCGCTTTTGCGACCTTGCAGATGAAATGACGCGCCGCACCAATACCCGCTTCCTGATCATCACGCACCACGCCGTCACCATGTCCCGCATGGACCGCCTTTTTGGCGTCACAATGGCCGAACAGGGCGTCAGCCAACTGGTCTCGGTCGATCTCAAACGCGCCGAGGCATTGGTGGCATGACGTCTGACGATCTGGCAGCCGCGCTGCAGGCGGCGGGTTTTCTGGGCGTCGATCAAGAAGGCGGCATCGTCTTTGCGCGGGCAGGTGGGCCGGCCGCTCCGGAATTTCAGGCCCGCTTTGACTCAGGTTGGCACCTCAGCCTGTCACGCCCCTTGCGGGCCCCCCTTGCCAGCATCACCGCATGGAACATCGCGCATCCCGATGCACCGCTGGATATTCATCACGGCGAAACCCGTCTGACCCTATCCCTGCACATGCCCCTTGCAGACCAATTGCAGCGTTGGGCAAGGCTCGCCGAAGGTTTCACAGCCCAATCCGTGCTGTGGCGCCGCGCGCAGCGCGCCGGCGGCGAAGGGATGTAATCGCCGACCGCAGGCCCCAATGCTGCAGGCATGCTGCGCAGCGCGACAACGTAGACGCCGCCGAACACTGTGTGCTAGCCTTGGGTACGGAACGGCTTCTGATCGGCACCCGGACATGGCAAGACCCATCACCCATCTGACCAAAATTGAAACCGCGCTCTCGGGCAGCGGGGCGGCCCGATCACCCGTCATCGCCTCATGGAGCCGCTCGGCCCGTCTGCACAAGCTTGATCCCGCAACCCCCCGCAAACCTGACCGTTTGACAGAGGCAGAATTGGCCGAAGCCCGCGCGCGCGCCGGGCGCATGATCCGCTTGGCCAATCCGGTTCTGGATGAATTGTTTCGCGCTGTCGGCGGCGTGGGCTGCTGCGTGCTTCTGGCCGATAATGACGGCATTCCCGTGGAACGGCGCGGCGCCCCTGCGGATGATCGCACCTTCGAAGACTGGGGCCTTTGGACGGGCACGATCTGGTCCGAAGATCACGAAGGCACCAACGGCATCGGCACCTGCATCACCGATGGTCGCCCCGTGGCTATACACCGCGATCAACATTTTCTGGCCCGCAACACGGGCCTGTCTTGCATGGCTTCCCCCATCCACGAGGCGTCTGGCCGGATCGCGGGTGTGCTTGACGTGTCTTCGGCGCGGGACGATCTGACCGATGGCTTCGCCCGCCTGATCGGCCATTCCGTGGCCGATGCCGCCCGCCGGATCGAGGTGGAATTGTTCCGCGCGGCCCATCCGCAGGATCGCATGGTCTTGTTGCCGCAATGGCTGAACGGATCCGGCGCGATCGTGGCCGTCGACCGCGATGATATCGTTGTGGGCCTGTCCCACGGCGCACGTCTGGCTTTGGGCCTGTCATCAAGTGGCCCTTTTTCCCCGATCCCGCTGGGCGATCTTCTGGGCCAGCATGCCCCCGACGGATTCGAAGATGCCGAACGCGCCGTTCTGGTGCGCGCCCTTGCCCGCGCTGATGGCAACGTCTCGGCCGCCGCCCGCGCCCTTGGCGTCAGCCGCGCCACCCTGCATCGAAAGCTTGGCCCTCAGGCTTGATCCGGGCGAATCAGTCGGTTTTCCCCCGCGCAACAGACAGACGGTCACTGCTCCGAAACACCCCGTGGCTGTGCCGCCAGGCACGACCACCACCGATGGCTGAAACGCTTGGCCCCTGCCGCCGGATTTTCCAAGCAACCTGTCGCATCCCTGAGACAGTCCGCCCCTCCCGCCCCCTGTGCCCCGGCTGACAAAAGCCCCCGCGTCAGGGCAGCCTGACCCCAAGGCCATGGGAGTGGCCGTGGAGGAGAACCGATATGACGAAAATGGAACACTTCAGGGTGGCAAAGTCGCCCTTCAAAGCCCGCTATGACAACTTCATCGGCGGCAAATGGGTGGCCCCAAAGGCGGGACGCTATTTCGAAAACACCTCGCCGGTCACTGGCCAGGTCCTGTGCGAAGTGGCACGCTCTGACGCGGCCGATATCGATCTGGCGCTCGACGCCGCCCATGCTGCCAAGGCCGCGTGGGGCCGCACCAGCACCACCGAACGCGCGATCATCCTGAACAAGATCGCGGACCGGATGGAAGACAATCTGGCGCTTCTGGCCACCGCCGAAACCTGGGACAATGGCAAGCCGATCCGCGAAACGACCCATGCCGATATGCCCCTCGCGATTGACCATTTCCGCTATTTCGCCGGCTGCATCCGCTCGCAGGAAGGGTCGATGTCGCAGATCGACAACGACACCGTGGCCTATCACTTCCACGAACCTCTGGGCGTCGTCGGCCAGATCATTCCGTGGAACTTCCCGATCCTGATGGCGGTCTGGAAACTTGCCCCGGCGCTGGCCGCCGGCAACTGTGTGGTTCTCAAACCGGCCGAACAAACCCCGGCCTCGATCATGATCCTGATCGAATTGATCGCCGATCTTTTGCCCCCGGGCGTCTTGAACATTGTCAACGGCTTCGGCCTTGAAGCGGGCAAGCCGCTGGCTTCGTCGAACCGCATCGCCAAGATCGCCTTCACCGGCGAGACGACGACAGGCCGCCTGATCATGCAATATGCCAGCCAGAACCTGATCCCGGTTACCTTGGAACTGGGCGGCAAAAGCCCCAACATCTTCTTTTCCGATGTCTGCGCCGAAGATGACGATTTCTTTGACAAGGCGATCGAAGGCTTTGTCATGTTCGCGCTCAATCAGGGCGAAGTCTGCACCTGCCCGTCCCGGGCGCTGATTCAGGAATCGATCTATGATCGCTTCATGGAACGCGCGTTGAAACGTGTCGCCGCAATCGTGCAGGGTGACCCGCTGGATCCTGCCACCATGATCGGGGCGCAGGCCTCGTCCGAACAGATGGAAAAGATCCTGTCCTACATGGACATCGGCAACAAAGAGGGCGCCGAACTTCTGATCGGCGGCGCGCGTGCCCATCTGCCCGGCGAATTGTCAGGCGGCTACTATGTGCAGCCCACCGTGTTCAAGGGCCACAACAAGATGCGGATCTTCCAGGAAGAAATCTTTGGGCCCGTTCTGTCTGTGACAACCTTCAAGACCCCGGACGAGGCGCTGTCCATCGCCAATGACACGCTTTACGGTCTGGGCGCTGGTCTGTGGAGCCGCGATGTCAACACCTGCTACCGCTTTGGCCGCGCAATCGAGGCCGGACGTGTCTGGACCAACTGCTATCACGCCTATCCGGCCCATGCGGCCTTTGGCGGATACAAACAGTCCGGGATCGGGCGCGAAAACCACAAGATGATGCTGGACCACTATCAGCAAACCAAGAATATGCTGGTCAGCTATTCGCCAAAGAAACTGGGCTTCTTCTAAGACTGGATGCCCAAAACCAATGCCGGGGGGCGGCCTGCCCCCCGGACCCATCACAGCCGCTTTTGGACACAGAATGACGCAGCAGATGACCATCGATCTGGATCAGGTAGAGGCAACACCCGCCGCTTTGGCGCTGTTGGCCGAAATCGTCGCCGACCACGGACCCGTGATGTTTCATCAATCCGGCGGGTGCTGCGACGGTTCTTCTCCGATGTGCTACGCACAGGGTGATTTCCTTTTGGGGGATTATGATGTGCAACTTGGCCAGATCGGCGGCATGCCCTTCTATATTTCGGGCAGCCAGTTTGAGGTTTGGAAACACACGCGCCTGATCATCGACGTGGTCAAGGGCCGGGGCGGTATGTTTTCCCTCGACAACGGCCGCGAGCGGCGCTTTTTGACCCGCTCTGACCTTTGCGCGATTTGACAGCCCTGCCGGGGCAGACCCGCCAAAGACAGGCCGGTCACAGGCTTTTCAATAATTCAACCGTCGGCCAGGCATCGGCAGGAAGTCCCAAGCGCTGTTGTTCCATTTGAATGGCGCGGCGGGTCGACGCCCCCAAAATCCCGTCAATCTGCCCCACGTCATACCCCTTGGCGGCCAGCTTTTCCTGCAAGGCCATCATCTGCTCGGTCGTCAATGCCGGGTCCGGATCGCCCGCGTCATAGGGTTTTGCGCCTTGCAACCGTGTGGCAAAATAGGCGGCTGTCGTGACATAGGTGAAACTTTTGTTCCATTCAAACAATGTCTTGTAGTTTTGATAGACGATAAACGCCGGCCCTTTGCGGCCCTGCGGCAAGATCAGACTGGCGGGCAAATCTGCCAACCCGCCCTCACGGGCCTGCACCCCCATCGCAGCCCAGTCGCTGCCCGGCCGCTCGCCATCAAGCCCGCTCAGCGACCAATCCAGATCCGGCGGCACCGTGACCTCTTGCAGCCACGGTTCCCCAGCGCGCCAACCGTGCTGCTGCAACATGGACGCCCCCGACAGGATCGCATCAGGCACCGAGGTTTTGAGCGTGATCAGACCGTCCCCATCCCCATCAACGCCCCGTTCAAGAATATCCTTGGGCAACATCTGCACCATGCCGATTTCACCGGCCCAGGCGCCCGTTGTGGTGGCGGGGTCAAAATCCCCCATCGCCGTCAATTGGATGGCCGCCAGAACTTGCGGCTGAAAGATCTCGGGGCGGCGGCAATCCTGCGCCAGGGTGACGATGGCATTGCGCGTGTTGAAATCGCCCTGCACCGCACCAAAATCGGTTTCAAAGGCCCAGAACGCCAACAACAACCCGCGCGGCACGCCGTATTCGGATTCGGCCCGATCAAACACGTTGTCCAGACTCTCGGCAAAGGCCGCGCCGTTTTTAAGACGACTTTTCGAGATCAAAGATTGGCTGAAATCCAGGAATGTCTTGCGAAAGACGCCTTGGCTTCGGTCCGCTTTCAGCACCGCAGCATCTTGCCGGGCACCGTCGAAAAACCCCGCGATCGCCGCGTCAGGCAATCCCGCCAGACGCGCTTCCTCGCTCATGGCCTGCACAAAGCTGCCAAAATCGCCCCCACAGGGGGCCGCATGGCCCATGGTTGGCCCCAGACCAATCGCCAACACAAGGGGGGTGAGTCGCGCAAACGTCATGATATCTCCTATACGTTCGATCACCCTACCCTGTGACTTTACCCCCGAACAATGCGCGAAATGCTGCGCAGCATTCGAATCCTGTTGCGTGCATGTCACAATCATCAGGCATCGCAGCCACAACGCCCCGTTCACTTGATTTTGACAAATTCGAACGAGACTTTGAAGACAGGGTGGAGGTTTTGATGCTAGAGTTTTATTCAAAGGAATTGCGGGATGGTCTGGCGCAGGCGCAGATGTCGCGCGCACGCAAGAAATCTCGACTGAAGGTGCAAGTTGGTAATTCAACCTATCCCCTGTTGCGCTTTTGGCACGACGGCCTTGCACTTGAGGCGGTTCACACCACCCATCTTCGCGGGCTTGTCGATATCTACGACGGCGCAAAGCATATCTTTCAATGTCTGATCGTGGCGTCTGAAACCGACGGAGACGAGCTTGTGTGCAGCTTCAAACGCGCGACAGCCGTTCTGGACAGTGCCGCGCTTGACTATGAACGCAATGAACACGCACCCATAGCCTATCTACCCAAGACCTGATCTTGCGACAGCGCCCTTAGGGCGCAGCCTGTTCGGTGACATGCGCCAGCTTCTGGTCGTCTTTCGGTGTCTCATAGGCGTTGAACACAGCAACCAACTTGATGGTCACAAGAAAGGCGACAAAGACCCAGCGTTTTACTTTCATTGCAGATCTGCAAAGGCAGCTTGCAAACGCTTGACGGCTTCGGCCACGACCGATCGCTGCGTCGCAAGGTTGAACCGCATAAAGGCCTCGCCCCCGGTACCAAAGCTGACCCCATGGTTGGCGGCAATCTTGGCCCCTTTTTGCACACGCTCCACCACTTCGGCCTGATCCATGCCCAGACCCTCGAACCCGACCCATGCCAGATAGGTCGCCTCAAGCGCCATGGATGTCACGCCGGGAATAGACCGCAAACCCTCGTCAAAGATCTTCGCATTGCCGGCAAGATACTCACACAGCGCATCCACCCAAGCCGCCCCGTCCGGCGAATAGGCCGCCGTGGCCATATGCAACCCAAACGAATTGGGCGATATCCCCATCGCCATCATCCGATCGGAAAACCTTGCCCGCAGTCCGTCGTCCGCGATGATCACATTGCCCGAATGGGCGCCTGCGATGTTGAATGTCTTGGTGGTGGCCGTCATCATAACCAGACGGTCGGCAATCTCGGGGGCCGCCACGGCCATCGCCACATGCTTGTGTCCGGGCATCACCAGATCATGGTGAATCTCGTCGCTGACCAAAATCAGATCATGCCGTTTGCAAAACGCCGCGACGCCGCGCAATTCGGCCAGCGTCCAAACCCGCCCGCCCGGATTGTGCGGCGAGCACAGGATAAACATGGTCTCTTTGCCCGTCATCCGCTGATCCCAAGCGGCAAAATCCATCTCATAGCGGCCATCCACCACCGCCAGCGGGCATTCGGTCACGCCGCGTCCGGCGGCTTTGATCACCCGCGCAAAGGCGTGATAGACCGGCGTGGTCAAGACCACATGATCGCCCACGGCGGTAAAGGCATCCACGCACATCGATGTGCCGTTCACCAACCCATGCGTGGTAAAGATGTGGCTTTTGTCCACCGCCCAGCCATGCCGGTTGGCCATCCACCACTGGATCGACTCCAGATACGGGCCCTCATTGCCGAAATAGCCATAAACGCCATGATCAAGCATCTTTTGCAGCGCCGTTTGCACACAGGCCGGCGGACGAAAATCCATATCCGCCACCCACATCGAAATGCCATCGGTCGGCGAGACGCCGTAATAGCCTTCCATCGAATCCCACTTCACCGAATGTGTGCCGATCCGGTTGATCTTGGTGTCGAAATCCATGCGCGCCGCCTTCAAAAACGTTTTGTCCCGATCATTTACCAAATTACGGAACATCGTTCCATATATTTAATTCAGATCAGCACAAAATTCTGCTATCACTGCATCATCCAGAAAACCTATCCCACGCACTGGGAGTCGATCCCTGCCGACTTGTTCACTCCCCCCTCTTGCACCAATTCGCCCTATTCCGTAAATGCCCCTTATGATCCGACCCATTCTTATTCATCCCGATCCGCGCCTGAAAAAGCCATGCGAGCCTGTCAGCGCCCTGACGCCCGAGATCGAGGCGCTTGGCCGCGACATGCTGGAGACCATGTATGACGCGCCGGGCATTGGGCTGGCCGCGCCTCAGGTCGGCGTGATGAAACGTGTCATCGTGATGGATTGCATAAAGGACGGCCCGCCAGAACCAATGGTCCTGATCAACCCGTCGGTCACTTGGTCATCCGAAGATCAGAACACCTACGAAGAAGGCTGCCTGTCGATCCCCGAACAATATGCCGATGTCAAACGCCCCGCTGCGGTCAAGGTCACTTGGCTGGGCCTTGATGGTGAAATTCACGACCGCGACTTTGCCGGGCTTTGGGCCACCTGTGTGCAGCACGAGATTGACCATCTGGATGGCAAATTGTTCATCGATTATCTCGGCCCGCTCAAGCGTCAGATGATCACCCGCAAGATGGAAAAGCTCAAGCGCGAGCGCGCGCGGGGCATATGATGGCCCTTTTGCCGATCCTGCACTGGCCCAATCCGATTTTGCTGGCCCGGGCCGCGCCGATCACGGGTGTCACCGCCGGTATCCGCCGTCTGGCCGAAGATATGCTGGCCACCATGTACGCCGCGCCCGGACGCGGCCTTGCCGCTCCGCAGGTGGGCGTCTCGCAGCGCATGTTCGTGATGGATGTCACATGGAAACAGGGCATCCCGTCGCCTTTGGTCTGCATCAACCCCGAAATCCACTGGCGCTCGGCCGTCACCTCCATCGGGGCCGAGGGTTGCTTGTCCCTACCGGGAACCACCACCCATGTCTCGCGCCCGCAGTCCATCCGCATGTCGTGGCACGATCTGGATGGCGCGCGGCACGACGCCCGCTTTGCCGGCTTTGCAGCCATCTGCGCCCAGCATGAATATGATCATCTCGACGGCATTCTCACGCTCGACCATCTGACGCCCCAACACCGCGCCCTCGCCGAGGCCGAGGTGTTGGCATGACCGTGCGCCTGTGCATTCCCTATCCGGCCCAGATCCTGCGCCAGAAGGCCGCCGACGTGGCCGAGGTGACCGATCAGATCCGCGCCATCTGGGCCGATATGGTGGACACGATGGATGCCATGCCCGGCTATGGTCTGGCCGCCGTGCAAATTGGCATCCCCTTGCGTCTGGCCGTTGTCGATTGCTCTGACGAACGGGGAAAGGCGGTCTTGATGGCCAATCCCGAAATTCTGCACGCCTCTGGCCAAATGCGAGAGCATGAAGAAGCCAGCCCCAACCTGCCGGGCGTTTCGGCCGCGCTTTCGCGCCCGCGCGCTGTAACCGTGCGCTTTCTGAACGCCCAAGGCCAGATGGAAGACCGCGATTTCGTGAACCTGTGGGCCACCTCGGTGCAACACCAGATCGATCATCTGGCCGGCAAGATGTATTTTGATCATCTGTCGCCGGTCAAACGCAAAATGCTGATCGCCAAATCCGATAAATTCAGGAAACGCGCATGAAGGTCGTCTTCATGGGCACGCCGGATTTTTCGGTTCCTGTGCTGGACGCCTTGCATGCCGCCCATCAGGTTCTGGCGGTCTATTGCCAGCCCCCCCGGCCCGCAGGCCGGGGCAAGGCTGACCGCAAAAGCCCGGTGCAAATCCGGGCCGAGGCGTTGGGCCTGTCCGTTCGCCACCCGGTTTCGCTGCGCAGCGAAGACGTGCAGCATGAATTTGCTGCACTGCAATGCGATGTGGCGGTTGTCGTGGCTTACGGGCTTATTCTGCCGCAGATCGTGCTGGATATGCCGCGCCTCGGCTGCCTGAATATCCACGCATCCTTGCTGCCCCGCTGGCGCGGCGCTGCGCCCATTCACCGCGCCCTGATGGCGGGTGATGCGCAGACCGGCATTTGCATCATGCAGATGGACGCGGGCCTTGATACCGGCCCTGTAATCGCGCGCCAAAGCCTGCCCATTGGCGCCGAAGATACCACGGCAGACCTGCATGATCGGCTCAGCGCTCTGGGCGCGCGGATGATGGTGCAAACCTTGGCCGCGCCGTCCTTGGCCGCCCTTGCGCAAGGAACCGAAGGCGTCACCTATGCCGCCAAGATCGACAAGGCCGAATCGCAGATTTCCTTCACCGCCCCCGCCCAAACCGTGGATCGCCGGATCCGGGGGTTATCCCCCTTTCCGGGCGCTTGGGTACGGATCGGCGACGAACGGGTCAAACTTCTGCGAAGCCGTCTTGCCCCCGGCGCAGGCACGCCGGGTCAGGTTCTGCACGGCTTTACCATTGCCTGCGGCGACGGCGCTGTGGAAATCGTGCAGGCCCAGCGCGAAGGCAAGCGTCCGATGCCAGCGGCAGAGGTTCTCAAAGGTCTGAAACTTCCCCCCCACCTATGATCTTCACAAATCCCCTGTGCCTTCCCATATGGGGCAGACAACAGGAGGCCCCCATGCCCAGCTTCGTCTTTCTCATGATCATCGGTGCCGCCGCCGGCTTTATCGCCACGCGCACGATGAAACTTCAAACCGACATACCCACCACGGTGGTTATCGGCATGGGCGGCGCCCTCGTGGGCGGGTTCTTGCTGCGGTTTCTTGTGGCCATGACCGGGTGGCTTGCCGGATTGGTAGGTGCCGTTCTGGGCGCGATGGCGCTGATCTGGCTTTGGAAAACCTATATTTCCAAACCTTAATCGTCGGCTTTCTTCTTTTTCACAAAGGCGCGCAGCCGAAAATCTCCGCCTTCGGTGCCCTGCCACATCATCCGCCCCTGCCAAGCCGCAAAAACCGCCGCTGCGGCCTCGCTCGCCTGACCGGGCCCCTTTTCGATCCGACCCGCCAAAGAGCTTTCGACAGCCCGCCGCCAATCGCTGGCCTTGGCGCGCAGAATTTGGTCTGCTTGACTGGCCGTCAGCAGCGCTGACAACGGCACCATGTCCAGGGCCTCGCCCAAGGCCTTCAGGAAGGCGACGGCATTGTGCCCATTGGCGGGCGCTTCTGCGTCGCACTTCTCAAGCGCGGCCATGGCCCGGGCCCAGCCTTGCCCCACCGCCGCCGCGAACATCGCATCGCGCGTTACAAAGCGTTGCACCAGCGTCGCCGGGGCCAAGCCCACCGCTTTGCCCAGTGCGCCAAAAGAAACGCCCTTGTCGCCATCGCGGGCAAAGATTGCCAACGCTGCGTCAAGAACGTCCAGATCCGAGATGATTTTGATGCGTGCCATCGTAGCATGGTAAACAAACTGTCCGTACAGGCAACCCTGTCATTCCGCCGTGTCGGCGGTTTGCTGCCCGCCGTCCGGATCTGCGCCTGCGCCAAGGCCGACAGATTTTACACCTGCATGATTTTGCAGCATTTTCCGGGCTTTCCAGCGCAGACCCACCTCGTTCAGGATGGGCCATTGGCGATAGTGCACCGTATAGATATCGCGCCCCTTGTCGGGCAAAGGCTCGCCTCGGGCCCTGCCACCCAGAATGAAATGCTGCTCTTGCGGCAATTTGTGCCAGGCAAGCCCGGCTTTTTGAATCGCCAGCGGCAGGCTGATCTGGTCCAGATAAGGCCGCTTCATCGGAATATCCGGGTCCGCATCCAACAGCCGCGCCATGTCATACCAGACCTGCGGGAAACTTTTTCCGTCATCGTTCCGGTGCTGCTCGGGAAAGACAAACAGGCCGGAAGAAAAATACGGGATCCGCGGTTTGCCCTTTTTCTGCTTCATCAACATGAACCGCTCTTGCGGAATGTCCATGCCCGCCGCCGCATAGATTCCGTCCCACACCGTCTGCTTGGCCCAGTTCATGCTGGCCGCAGGGGTCAGGCACACATGCCCCGGCCGGATCAGATTGGCCACATCATTGGCCTTGATGCACAACACATCGCTGTCCATGAAACAGGAATATTCCGTCTCGCGCGGCTGCAGCGTCGCAATCAGCTTGTTGCCATGCGGGTAGGGCGGGTCAAACATCCCCTCCACCTGCATTGGCCGAATCTCGCAGTCCATCTTGGCCAGCGCTGTCACCACATCGGGGGCGATCAGCGGTACCTTCTGCGCCGGGCAATAGCCAACCAAGGCCACCGTCTGGCCGAACTGCGTGCGCAAGGACGCCGCCAGATAGCAGGCCAAGATCTGATACTCCGGCGGCTCCACAATGAAATAGACCGTCAGCTTGGGCGTGGTCATTCCACCACCTCATCGGGGTGCATCTCGCCCCGCGCCAAGGGGCGAAACCGGTCACCGCGCTTGTCACCCTGCGCCTCCAGCAGGGCCAGAACCTCGGCGCTGTCGGGCAAATCGGGCCGGAAACGCCGGGGCAGATGGCCCAAGGCCTTCAGTTGCCCAAACAGCGCGGCAAAGTCCAACTCCCCAACCGATCGGAAATCCGCCCTTGTGCTGTCCCCCGAAATCCAGTCGCGGCGGATCACATTGATCACATCGGGTACAATTCCCTTGAAGCTTTTGTATTGCAGCATGTAGTCGGCCACATTCGCACTGGACCGGCGCAAGATAATCGCCACCCGCGCCGCCTGCGGCAAAACATAGGCCGCCAGATGCAGGGCCGATCCGTCCAGCGCCACCACGGTTTTCGCCGCCTTGTACCGCGCGATCTGCACCTCAAGCGGGTGCCGTTCGGGGTGAAAAATCTCAAACCCGGCCCGCGCCAGATTCTCTTCGATCACCGTCTCGGCCAAAATCCCGCCCCGATGTGCCGCCAGCTTGGCCCGAGAGATGTACAACTTCTCACCCCCCTCGGCGCCCGATGCGGCCGCAAAGCGGGTGCACATGAAATTCCGATAGGCCGGGCTTGCCGCATAGCGGTCAAGCCAGCCAAACCCAAGTTCAGGCACATAAAGCTCTTCAACCCGCAGCACCCCGGCATGGGCACGGATGGGCGCGTCGATCTCCAGCAGGTCAAAGATATGTTGCTGCGCCTCGATTGCCTTTTGCGTCGCGGCATGGGCCCCCCGATAGGGCAGATACAAAATGCTGTCGGGTTTCACCCCCAAATGGTCAAGCGCCCAAAGTCGGGCCGTCGATTCCACCAGAAAATGCCCGAAATGCCCGCGGAAATGCCCGGCAAACAGGTGACGCCCCGGCAGATCCGTCACGCTATCGCCCGGCAAAAGCCGCGGCTCCGGGGTTGATTTTCGCGCCCGTATCCAGGCCCGCGACATCTCCACATAATGTCCCTGCGCCGTCAAAACCCCCGAGGCCAGCTTCACATCCCCCTCGCGCTCCGGCAGAACAAGGGCTTGGCCCAGCCGCTGGATCGTGCCTGAAAACGGGCCGCGCGGTTTGCCTTGGCGCACGCGGAACGTCTCGTCGATCGGCGGGCGCTCGGCCCCGGCCACCAAAGGCGCCAACCGCGCCACAAGCCGCCGCGCCAGCCGGTCTTCAGGCTCTATCTGCACCAATCGCCGGGCGGCGGCCAACGCCAACTTCTGGTGCCCGCGCCGTTCGGCTTCGGCAAAGACTTCACGCTTCCATTGCAGGTCATGCCGGCGGGCGCGCAGCGCCTTGGCAAGGGCGGGGGCATCAAAGGCCCCCAGCGCGACCGAACGCACCAAACCGGCCAGACCGCCAAACTCCTTTACAGACCGGATGGCGCGGTGGCCCAGATGCGGCAGGCGGATGTGCCGCGCGCCCTCGATGCGCTGCGCATGGGCGCGGTCTTCGGGCACAAAGGGATCATAGGCCAGATAGACTTCGGCCCCCGGCGCAACACAGGCCGCCGCATCCACAAACTCCGGTGTGGTCCAATCCCAGCGCCGTTGTCCATAATGGTACCGCTTTTCAAAAGGCACGATCCGCCGCGACAGGCTGCTTTGCGGCGAAAACGCCAAAACCGCCGCCCCCGGTACAAGTTTGGCATAGGCAAGGGCCGCATATCCGCCCATCGAGGCCCCGACAAAGACCACCCGCCGGAACCTGTCAAACAACCCTGCGTCGCGCAGATCGGCGATCAGATCCGGCGTGTCGGCATTGCGGTACCAGTCCTTCTGGCTGGCCATGATCCCCAGAACCGACAACCCCTCCCGGCAGGTCAGGCCCATCAACCACGGTTGCGGCGGAACCTGCTCTCCGACCGAAGACAGATTATCAAAGGTCACCAAAAGCGTGTCGCTGCGGTACACAAAAAAGGCATCCACCATCCCTCCGCGCAGCACAAAACTGTCCATCCGCGCCGCCACTTTGGGCGAGGCTGCCAGCGCAGGCATCCCCTCTGGGTCCCGTTTTGGAATCTGTGTGATAGGCGCAATCATCGCGCGGGCCAAGGTCATGGCCGCGCCCGCCCCTGCAAAACGCAGCCCACCGCGTACCCGAAATCCGCAGATTTCAGAGGGCCGCAGCACCAAGATTCCTTGGCCAAAGGCCAAGGACGATGGGGCGCATCCATGGAATGCTCCTGTATTTGCGCCTTGGGTTTGCCCTCGTGCGCTCTGCTCTTGGTGGTAAATATGGCGATGCTATTTTGCCTTGTCACCTGAAAAAGGCCGAAATTCACACGAAATAGCCGCAAAGCCACACTTGCAGCCAAAACCATGCGACCGCATAAGTTGTTCCAAAGCAGTGTCGAGGCGCGCGTGTCAGCCAAATCAGGCCAAAAGCCAAAAGCCCCCAAGGGCGATGACCCCCGCCCAAAAGGCGCAGGGGCGCAATGGGGCACGGTGCCCTTCGCGCTAAAGCGCCACAACAGCCCCCACGGTCAGGTGACCGCCGTTTCGATGATGAAAGACGAAGGGCCCTATGTCATGGAATGGGTCGCCCATCACCTTGCGGTCGGGTTCACCGATCTGGTCGTTTACACGAACGACTGTTCCGACGGGACCGATGACATGCTGATCCGCCTCGAAGAACTGGGCCTGTGCCATCACCGCCGCAACGTCATTGCACCCGGCATCCGGCCGCAACCCTCGGCGCTGAATTATGCACAAGACGAACCCGTGGTTCGGTCTTCCGACTGGGTCATGGTGTTTGACGCCGATGAATTTGTGTCGATCAAGTACGGCGATGGCAGCCTCGACAGCCTGCTGACCGCCGCCAAAGACCAAGGCGCGACGGGCATAGTCGTGACGTGGCGCATCTTCGGCTCTGGCGGGGTGGTCGATTGGTCGCGCGCACCGGTCACCGAACAGTACCTCATGGCGGCCCCGCAAACCTGGAACAAGGGATGGGGCGTCAAAACCCTGTTCACCTTTTCTGCGGACCATTGGAAACTGGGCATCCACCGCCCCAAGATGAAAACCCGGTGGATCAAGACCGACTTCCCCGATCAGGTGAAATGGCTGAACGGATCCGGCCGCGAGATGGAAGATTACTTCAAATTTCGCGGCTGGCGATCGATCACGCGGACGGTCGGCTATGACTGGGTGCAGTTGAATCATTATGCCGTCAAATCGGTCGACAGCTATGCGATCCGAAAGATGCGGGGCAATGTGAACAACAAAGCCGACAAGTATAATGGCGATTATTGGAGCCTTCAGGACCGCAACGAAGTGCGCGACGACACCATGCTTCGCTATACCGCGCGGCGCGATCAGATCATCGCACAGCTTCTGGACGATCCAGACCTGAACCGCCTGCACCATGCCGCCCTCGCCCGCGCCGAATCTCGGCTGGCAGACCTGCGTCAGACCGAGGCCTATCATCAGTTGAAAGCCGATCTTGCCATCGCCTCTGCGGTCCCGATCAGCCAGATTGTCGCCAAACCCCCACAGGCGCGCGACCGCGAAAAGATCGCGGCTCTCATGTCAGATGTCGAAAAGGCACGGGCCAAGAAATCCAAGGAAGATCGCAAAGCTGCCGGGCCGAAAGAGCCGGTGGAAGCTGTTCCCATGGGCTCTTATGTCGGTGGTCCCATTGATTTATCGCAGCACCGGGATCTGCAGGTCTTTGCCAACCATTCCATGAAACTGCCCGCAGATGACCGGGTGTTTTCCTTGCCGGTTCTGCCCACCCTTCAGGCGGGAAAATTCGAACGCGGACTGGCCCGAAAAATGCCGCAGGTGCTGCCCAAGGGAGCCAAGGTGTTGGAAATCGGGTCCGCCGTGGGGTTTCTGGCGGGGCATTGCGCCAACACAAGACCGGATATTTCCGTAACCTTGCACGAAGACAATCCCGGTCTTGCCCAGATGATGCAGGTCGTTTGCGCCCTGTCAAACCGCAGCTTTAACGACAGATTCCGCCAGTCAGACCACAGCCTGTCAGACGATCTGGCGGTGCAGACGATCGCCCTGATCCGCGCCGAAGCGCCCGCCAGTCTGCTGATCGGCGATGGCCGCCTTTCTGCCGAGGTTCTTACCCGGGTCTTTCACGCCCTTCCCGCCCCACCCCCCGCGCAGGTGTTTTTGTATGGCCGTTGGCTAGAGGCGTTTCATGCGCAGATCCCGCAGATGCACGATCTGCTTCAGGCCCTCGGCTATGCCCCTGCTTTTGACTTTGATCCCAACATTTGCCGGGCCTTCATCTTTGCGCCCATGGACGATCAGGGGGAAAAATAGGTTTTCACAAAGGTGCGCGTGATCGCCTCGACCACCGGGCGCTGCACATGGCGGCCGTCCTCCTCCCAGGCGGCATCGCCGCCGGAAATCACCGCCTCATAGGATGGGAAATAGGTCACATTCGCCCTTTGTTCGGCCACTTCGGCCAAGACGGCGCGCAGCGTGGATTTTGACAATGTGTTGGCCACAAAGATATCTTCGCCCGAAAACGTGCGCTTCAGCGGCACAGGGGACACGGTACAAAAGATCCGCGCCTTGGGCTTGGCTGCGGTGATCAGATCCACCAGACGCAGGATGACGCCCAAATTCTCTGAAAATCCTGCCCGGTGATAGGTTGTCTCGTCTACCCCGCCGCCCAGCCCATAACCGGGTTTCTGGTTGGCTATTTTTCCCGACTGTTTGTTCACAAAAACCTCAGTCATTCCGAAGGTGAACACGAAATGATCCGCCGCGTCAAAGCCTTGGCGCAAAACACGGGTCAGATCGGCGCTGATCTGGGAAAAAAGCGCGGGCGTATTGGCAAAAACCAGCCGCCGATAGGGGCACTGGATCCGCCCGTCGACCTGCCAATAATCATCGGCCGCAGGTTCCCACAGTCCCAAAAGGCGTTCGATCTCTTGCAGAACGGAATAGGCGTTATAGGTGTTCAGATGGTTTCGGTCCGGAATCTCGTCCACCTGCGCCAGCGCCGGATCAAAGCTGACTTGCCGGTAATCGGGGCCCACCTTGTCTGCACCGAGGGTCGTTTCCAATGCCAGCCGAATTTCTTCGGCAAAGCAGCTGCCCATCAGAAAGAAGCGGTCTGTCTTCTTCACCAGCGGATGGGGCGACGAGGTGACCATATGATCGGTCATGAACCGCTTCCAGGCGGGATTGGCTTTATTCGCTGTTTTTATCGGCATGGCACTCGCCCTTAAATTTAACCAAAGAATCACATTCCCCCAAAAAGCGCCAGTCCCGACATAATCTGGACACGGCCCTATCGTTTCGTCATTGTAGCGGAATACGAAACAATTTTTGACTGAGGTATTGATATGGCGGCCCCCACCCGCAGACCGGTTGCATCCCTTTGGATTGGTGAAAAGCTTCATTATCTCAATCAGATATGCCTTCTCAGCCACGTGCGGCAGGGCCACCCGACCACCTTGTACTGCACAGACACTGTCACGAATGTGCCCGAAGGTGTGGTTGTAAAGCCCGCCACGGACATCATGACAATCGACATGGATATTGTCCGGCAAACCTCTGAATCTTTCTTGTCCAACGTGTTTCGTTACAAAATGATTCAGCAGACAAATGCCGTTTGGATCGACTGTGATGCCTATTGCCACAAACCTTTTCCCGACGAGATGACCCATATCTTCGCCGGTCACGGCTTTCGCGGCGCGTTGAACTGCGGGGTGGTCTATATTCCGCAAAAGGGCGATCTGATGGATCAGTTGCTGGACTATTACGAAAACCTGCCCGCAGCGCCCGCATGGTTCAACAAACAACAAAAAAAGCGCATCGAAAAACAGGACAGCCACCTGCCCCAAGCCGTTCGCATCTATAACGCCGAACGCACCGCCTTTGGGCCACAGGCCTTTACCTATTTCGCGCAGCAGACGGGCGATTATGAAAAGGCCCTGTCTTCTGACTTTCTGTATCCGGTTCCGTTTCAGCTGAACGACGTGTTCTTCGATCCTTATGGCCGGGTCGAAGGGCATTTTACGGACAACACGCTGTCGGTTCACCTTTATACAAACGGGACCAAACCATGGTGGCGAAAAAACCCACCGATGGCGAATTCCTATGCCGCCCGCATGTGCGAGATCGAAGGCGTCGATCCCGCCAAGGCCTTGGAAGAGTAAATGGGTATTTCCATGATCCCGGGTCTGTTTCTGGCCCGGAACGCCCACCTTGTCGCCGGGGCGACGCGCGGGCTTATTCTGGGGCGGCAGAAACTTCACCTGTCCGAACGCCGGATGCAGCGCTTTCTCAAGGCGATGGGCAAACTGGGCCAGCCCCTGACAGAGCCCGAGATTACCCAAGACGACGGGTTCACCGAAACCCTGTTTTCGCGCCTTGGCTATCCAAAGATGGAAGCGATGGATTTCAACGATCTGGAAGGGGCCGAACATATCCATGATCTGAACCTGCCCCTGCCACCCGCGCTTCATGGGCAATTCGATCTGGTCATCGACGGGGGCACCAGTGAACATATCTTCCATATCGGAACCGCCTTGGACACCTGTCACCAGCTTTTGAAACCGGGCGGTGTGGTCATGAGTTTTGTGTCTTGCGATGGCTGGTTCGGGCACGGGTTTTTTCAAACCGGCCC
>CANHLE010000044.1 GCA_947461435.1 Paracoccaceae bacterium
CGTTCAACGTTTGGAGCGGCGAAGGAAATGACACCATTATCGGCGGTGAAGGCAACGACGCCGGTTTTGGGGATCTTCTGACCTTTCAAGGCAATACACCGATTTCGGTCGTGTTTTCTGCTAACGAAGCAGGAACCGGTACCACAGCAACCTCTGTCACAACATTTTCTGAAATCGAATCTGTCATCACCTTTGGTGGCAATGATCTGATCGATGCATCAGTCACGACATCTGATCTGCTGCTTTATGCAGGTTCCGGCCAAGATACGATCCTTGCGGGGTCTGGCAACGACTTGTTGATGGGCCTTGGTGACAACGACAGCCTGAATGGCGGTGCAGGCGATGACAGCATCTTTGGCGGCGACGGGAACGATCTGATCGTCTCTGGCCAAGGGGCGGATTCGGTTGATGGTGGCGCGGACGCGGACACGATTTATGGCGGCGCGAATGACACGATCATTGGCGGCGAAACCACGACAACAGGCACCGACAACGACGTTCTGGTCGTGGAAACCGGATCTACCATCGTCTATGGGGGCGGCAACAACGAATCCGGGACCGTCTTGCTGGCCTCTGGCGGTTCGCTGACCTTTAGCGGCATCGAAAACATTCTTTTCGCCGGTCCGGTGGATGGGACATCGGGCAACGATACGATGGCTTCTGGCTATACCGATCTGAACGGTGATCAGATTGATGGCACAGACGGGTTGGACGACACGGTCTATGGCTATGGCGGGAACGACAGTATTTCGGCGAACCTGGGCCAGGATTTGGTTTTTGGGGGGACGGGCAACGATACGGTTGACGGCGGCGCGGGCAACGATCTGATCTATGGCGACACCACGGCAGGTGCGACGTCTGATGGAACCGATGTTTTGTACGGCGGCGCCGACAACGACACGATTTTCGGCGGCGGCGGTGACGATGCCCTTTATGGCGGAACGGGATCTGACTCGCTGCAGGGCGGCGGCGGGGATGACTATCTTTGGATCGCCGATGGCAGCGGCAATGACACGCTGATTGGCGGCGAAACCAACGAGACGTCGATGGGCGACTCGCTTCTCGTGCAATCTGCCGGCGGTGTGACCATCACGCTGTCAGGCGATGAGGCCGGGACGGCGATAAGCTCAGGATCTGTCACAACCTTTTCACAGATCGAGACATTTTGGACATTCGGCGGCAATGACCTGCTGAATGCGGCGGCGGCCAATGCGCCGGTTCGTGCCTATCTTGGGGCGGGCAATGACACATTTTTGGGCAGCGCCGGATCGGACACGATTCAAGGTGACGCCGGATCGGATAGCCTGTCTGGCAACGCCGGTAACGACCTGTTGTATGCCGGATCGGGCGATGACTCGGTCTACGGGGGGCTGGGATCCGATATTCTGGACGGCGCAGATAATTCTGACCTTCTGGATGGCGGCGAGGCTGATGACACGCTTTATGGCGGGGCGGGGAATGACACGCTTTTGGGCGGTGTTGGCAACGATTCCCTCATGGGCGGCGACGACGCAGATACCTTTGGCTTGGGCAATGGATTTGGCGCAGATGTCATTGCAGGCGGCGAGGCGGGTGTTGATTCTGACCTGATCGATGCCACAAGCATGACCAGCGATACCGTGGTTACCTTCGCGGGGGCTGAGGCCGGAACCCTTGTTTCCGGGCCCAATGCGGCAAACTTTACACAAATTGAGCGCATCAACCTTGGATCGGGCAACGACAGCGTCTTTGGCGGCACCGGAAATGATTATGTGTCGGCGGGGGCCGGAAACGACAGCCTTTCCGGTGGAAACGGCAACGATACCTTCCTGGGAGATGCTGGCAACGATACCCTTGATGGCGGGCTGGGCAATGACAGTCTTCAGGGCGGCGCGGACAACGACACGTTCCTTTTGCAGTCGAGCTTTGGAACAGACACCATCGTTGGTGGCGAAACCGGATCGGACAACGACACCATAAATCTGCAAGGCCTTGGTACGTCGGTCACCGTGACATTCAGCGGTAACGAGGCCGGAACGATTTCCGCCGGGGCGTCTGGATCAGCGGTGTTTTCGCAGATCGAAGATCTGTCCTTGACGGCCGGAAATGACCTTGTCGATGCCTCTGCCACCTCATCGGGGGTGCATATCTATGCCAATGCAGGAAACGACACCCTGATTGGCGGAAGCGGTGCCGATTACCTTGTAGGGGGCGACGGCGACGATACATTTGCCGTGCAGAACGGCTTTGGCAACGACACAATCTTCGGAACCGAGAATGCCGAGACGACGGGCGATGTGCTGGACGCTTCGGCCCTGACGGGTAACACGGTGTTGAATTTGTCCGCCGACAAGTTGGGTGCGCCCAATGAAGACGGCACCTTGACGATGGGCAGTTCGGTTCTGGATTTCCACCAGATCGAAAGCTTCATCTTGGGGTCTGGCAATGATCTGGTGATCGGATCCAGCGGAAACGACGTGGTTTTTGTCGGAAGCGGTGCTGACACGTTGGACGGCGGGGCAGGAAACGATCGGTTCGATCTGGGCGCGGGTGATCTGGGGATCGACACCGTCGTTTTGGCCGACGGGGACGGCGACGATATTCTGACCTCGTTCCAGATTCCGGCGTATTTAGGCGGAACGTTGGTTGGATATGATCAACTGGATGTTTCAGGACTGACCGATGCCTCAGGTCAGCCCGTGAATACGGATGATGTGACGGTCACTGACGACGGTTCGGGGAACGCGATTCTGACCTTTCCCAATGGGGAAAGTATCACCCTGATCGGTATCAACCCGGCTTTGGTCAGCAGTCGTGACGTTCTGATGGCTATGGGGATTCCGCCAGCCCCGGACCTGATCGTGGATGGCACGTCGGGGGCGGATTCCATGTCTGCGGGATTCGTCGATGTACATGGTGACATCATCGATGGGTCAGACGGCGATCAGGACACGGTCTTTGGATATGGCGGTGAGGACAGCATCGCTGCGGGAAATGGCAACGATCTGGTTTTCGGCGGAACGGGCAATGATCAGATTTGGGGCGAAGCAGGCAATGACAGCCTGCATGGCGACGAGGGAAATGACACGGTGTCGGGCGGCTTCGGCGACGACAGCCTGTCTGGTGAAAATGGTGCGGACCTGCTGGATGGGGGAGCAGGTCAAGATCTGCTGAAAGGGGATTCCGGTAACGATACCCTTTTGGGCGGCGATGGAAATGATCAGCTTTTTGGCGGCGTGGACGATGATCAGCTTTTTGGCGGACTGAACAACGACAGTTTGTTTGGCGGTGATGGAAGTGATGTCGTTGACGGTGAAGAGGGTGACGACAGCTTGTTCGGCCAAGACGGCGCGGACACCCTGATTGGCGACGCTGGGGCAGACACGCTTTTTGGCGGTTCGCAGGCCGACCAGCTGTATGGGGGCACAGGAAATGACCTTCTGACGGGGGGGACGGGCGCCGACACGATGTTCGGTGCGGATGACCGTGACACATTTCTGGTTGATGCCGGCGACGTTGTAGATGGCGGGGAAGGCGGCGACGACTATGACGTTCTTGACCTGTCAGCCTATGGCCACAGCGGAACCAACATAATCTATGGCGGAGGCAACAACGAATCCGGCACGATTGAGTTCGTCGATCTGAACGGCTTTGTCACAGGCACAATGACCTTTTCCAACATTGAAAAGGTCATCGCCTGTTTCACGACCGGCACCATGATTGCGACTCTGACTGCAGAGCGCCCGGTTGAAGACCTGCGGGTGGGCGACATGGTCTTGACGCGCGACAACGGGTTCGCGCCGATCTTGTGGGCGGGCTCTCGCCGTCTGAGCGCGGCCGATCTGATCGCCAACCCGGATTTTCAGCCTGTCCGTATTGCGAAGGGTGCCTTGGGTCAGGGGATGCCGGTACGTGATATCCTTGTATCGCCGCAGCACCGCATGTTGTGGTGCGGTGCAGAGGCTGAACTGCTGTTTGGCGAAAGCGAGGTATTGGTTGCGGCCATCCATCTGGTTGGCCTGCCCGGAATCGCGCGGGTCTGCCCCGCGCAAGGGACCACTTATTACCATGTGATGTTCGAACAGCATGAGATTTTGCGGGGCAACGGGGCCTGGTCTGAAAGCTTTCAACCCGGCGCGGCCACGCTGGATGGATTACAAGACGATCAAAGATTGGAAATCGAGGCGATTTTTCCGGAACTTCAAGAAAATCCCAACGCCTATCCTGCGGCGCGCATGGCGCTTAAGGCGCGCGAAGCAAAGGTTTTATTCGCTGCTTGATGGTCTTAAGGCGAACTCCAAGAGCGGGCGCTGATGTTGATTTCGCGCTGCATGCCTTGTTTTGTGCCTAATGGATCACAGAGTACCCAAGATTGTTTCCTTAACAAGGTTAATGAATAGCCTTTAGAATAGGATCGCCTATACCTAAGAAAAAATAAAAATAGGCGCGAGCAGCAATGGCGACCTACTACGGCGGAACAGGCAACAACAGCTTTATTGGTACCACAACCGACGATCAGATCTACGGAGCGGCCGGCAATGACACGCTGTATGGCGGGGCTGGCAACGATGTAATCGATGGTGGCGTTGGGAACGACCGGCTGTTTGGCGGCAGTGAAAACGACAGCCTTTATGGCGGAGACTCTCAGGATTCCCTCGATGGGGGAACTGGCAACGATCTGCTGTATGCCGGTCTTGGCAATGACACGGTGCTGGGGGGCCTCGGTGACGATACCATCTATGCCGAAGACGGAAATGACACGGTTGATGCAGGCGACGGCAACGATCTGGCAGATGGCGGGGCAGGGATCGACAGCCTGACCGGCGGCAATGGCAATGACAGTCTTTTTGGCAGTGCGGGCACCGATTTTCTATTCGGCGGGGCCAACAATGACCTTCTTGATGGCGGCGAGGATAATGATTCCTTGGATGCCGGTGCAGGCAACGACAGTCTGTTCGGGGGTCTTGGAAACGACAGCCTTTATGGCGGAACAGAAAATGACACGCTGTTCGGCGGTGCCGGCAATGACCTGCTGGACGGAGGTTCGGGCACCGACACGGCCGATTACAGCACGTCTTCCGCCGGTGTTACTGTCAACCTGACGACGAACCTCAACCTTGGTGGCGACGCCCAGAACGATACGCTGACGGGCATCGAGAATCTGCTGGGTTCAAACTTCAACGATGTTTTGACGGGCGACACGACTGCCAATACGCTTTGGGGCGTCGGGGGCAATGATTCCCTTGCTGGCCTCGCGGGCAGCGATGCGATCTTTGGCGGTGACGGCAATGATACCATCGATGGCGGGTCGGACGCCGACAGTCTTGATGGCGGAAGTGGTGCCGATGTGCTGTTCGGTGGCCTTGCGATCGATACGATTATGGGTGGCACCGGCAATGACAGCCTATTCGGCGGCGATTCTGTTGATAGCCTGGACGGCGGGGACGATGATGACGTTGTCGATGGCGGCGCGGGCGCAGATACCCTGCTCGGCGGGCTTGGCAACGACAAACTTGATGGCGGATTGGACGCTGATCAGATCTTTGGTGGAGATGGTTCAGATTCCCTTTTGGGCGGTGCGCAAAACGACAGTCTGTTTGGCGGTTTGGGCAATGATAGCCTGGACGGCGGCACGGAAAGTGACTCGCTTGATGGAGGGGGCGGCAACGACAATCTGATTGGCGGCGCAGGAACGGACAGTCTGTACGGCGGTACAGAAAACGATACTTTGGACGGTGGAACAGAAAGCGATCAGCTTTTTGGGGGGGATGGTTCTGATTCCCTCGTCGGCGGGGCCCAGAATGACAGCCTTTTTGGTGGTCTGGGGGATGATACCCTGGATGGCGGTACAGAAAACGATTCCCTTGACGGGGGCACCGGCAACGACAGCCTGATCGGCGCAGCGGGCACTGACAGCCTGTATGCCGGGGCTGGCAACGACACCTTGGATGGGGGAAGCGAAAACGACATCGTCGATGCGGGCGATGGTGACGACGTCTTGTTCGGGGGCGCGGGCAACGATTCGGTTTATGGCGGCGAGGGGAATGATACGCTTCAGGGCGGCGCGGGGGCGGATATCCTCTTTGGCGGCTCTGACATGGATTATGTCGATTATTCCGATTCGAACGCAGCCGTCGCAATCAATTTGAACACTTGGACAGTTTCCGGCGGCTATGCCACCGGCGATCAGTTGGCCGGGGTGGACGGGATTTACGGGTCTGCTTTCAATGATACATTGATCGGATTCAACGATTTCGGAACAGATCCGTCAGATATTTATACCAACATGCTGTACGGCAATGCCGGGGATGACTCGATCGCCGGGAATGCTGGCAACGATGGTCTGTTCGGTGGGACCGACAACGATACGGTTGATGGCGGGATCGGCGATGATTCAAATTATGGCGGTCTGGGCAATGATCTTGTTTATGGCGGCGACGGCAACGATCTGGTGGCCGGTGACGAAGGCAACGATCAGGTTTTTGGCGGCGCGGGGAATGATTCCGTTTCAGGTGGCGATGGGAACGACGTCGTCGACGGAGGGCTGGGCAACGATTCCGGCTTTGGCGGCGCCGGCAACGATCTGATTTATGGCGGCGACGGGAATGACAGCCTGTCTGGCGACGCAGGGACAGACAGCCTTTATGGCGGTACTGGGAACGATACGCTTTCAGGCGGTGATGGCACCGATCTGCTGGATGGCGGATCGGGAAATGACAGACTGACAGGAGATGCCGGCAACGATTCATTGCTGGGCGGGGACGGCAATGACACGCTTGATGGCGGCGCAGATAATGATCAGCTCGACGGGGGCACGGGCAACGACAGCCTTTTGGGGGGGCTTGGAAACGACACCCTAACCGGGGGCGCTGGCAATGATACGCTGTTGGGCGGCGATGGCTCGGATGTTTTGGAGGGCGGCGACGGCGGGGATTATCTGGATGGCGGCGCTGGGGTGGACACCCTTTTTGGGGGTGTCGGTGATACGGTCTTTGGCGGAACCTCTGGCAGTGACATAGACGTCTTGAACTTGACCGCCTATGGCTGGAGCAACGTCACTATTATCCCAAGCACGACGAACCCGTTGAACGGCATCATCCAAATTCTGGATCCGTTGACGGGCGCGGTGATCGGCACTTTAACCTACTATAACATTGAACAACTTCTGGTCTGCTTTGCCGCGGGCACCAGGATCTTGACGAAAAAGGGTGAAGTGGCGGTAGAGCGCTTAAAGGTAGGCGATCTTGTTCGGACCCGTGATCACAAATGGCAAAGGCTGCGGTGGATTGGACGGCGTGATCTTGGCTTGGGCGATTTGATCGCAGGGCCCCATCTGCGGCCCATCCAAATTTCCAAGGGCGCACTTGGCAAAGACCTTCCGCTGGATGATCTGACGGTTTCGCCGCAGCACAGGGTTTTGGTGACAGGATGGCGCGCAGAAATGCTTTTCGGTGATGCCGAGGTTTTGGTGGCGGCCACGCATCTGACGCATTTGGCAGGAATATCCACACCTGCCTTGCAACCGGTCAGCTACTTCCACTTGTTGTTTGATCACCACGAATTGGTGCTGTCGAACGGCACATGGAGCGAGAGCTTTCAGCCGGCCGAACGCAGCCTTGAGGAGATGGACGCCGCACAACGAGCAGAGCTTTTTGAGGTTTTTCCAGCGCTGTGTGGGCCAAAGATTGACTATCCGGCGGCCCGTGTGACCTTGAAAAGTTTTGAGGCAAAAGTCTTGCTTCCAGAGTAAAAAAGGCAGCCAAATGGCTGCCTTTCCAGTGCTTTGGGCGGCGAAGCTTTTTTAAAAGATTAAGCGCGCATGCGGCCGCCATCGTCCCATAATGGGGCAAGATGCACCCGCGCCGGGCGGCGCTGTCCCAGAATTTCGACCTCCAGCGCCAATCCATCGACGACACGGTCCGCGGGGATGAACCCTTGGGCAACCGATTTTCCAGTCCAGTGGCTGAAGCCGCCACTTGTGCACCACCCCACGACAGCGCCGTCAAGCCAGATCGGCTCCCAGGCGACGACGTCAGCATCGTCGACATCGACAACGATCGGGACCAGTTTGCGTTTGGGTCCGGAGGCTTTCTCGGCGGTAGCCGCGGCCTTGCCGATCCAATCGGCCTCTTTGTTCCAACGGATGAATTTATCAAGGCCGGTTTCGCAGGGGGTATAATCGGGGCTGAATTCGCGGCCCCACGAGCCGAACCATTTGTCCAAACGAAGCGACATCATCGCCCGCATCCCAAAGGCCCGAAGCCCAAGATCGGCACCAGCGGATGACAGCGTCTCCCAAAGGTGGCGAACGGACATGTGATCGCAGAAAATCTCATATCCTAGATCGGCCGTGTAGCTGACCCGCTGCACGATGCAATTGGCCATGCCCACCGTCATGCGCTGCACATCCATGAACTTGAACGCACTTGATGACACATCGGTCCGTGTCACGCGCGCCAGAAGTTCGCGGGCTTTTGGCCCGGCAATCTGAAAGCCGGTGCGAGAATCCGAGATGTTTTCAACCGTGACGCCATCCATCGCATTCTGTTCAAACCAGCGATAATGCCACCCCTGCGCGCCATAGCTGGCGGTCAGCTGAAATTCGGTTTCTGACAGGCAAGAGACGGTGAAGTCTCCAATGATCTTGCCGGAATGGGCCAACATCGGTGTCAAGGAAAGACGGCCCACCTTGGGAATGGCACCGGCCATGATCCTGTCAAGCCAGACGCGGGCATTCTTGCCCTTGACGGAATACTTTCCAAAGTTCTGGAGTTCGTTGATCCCGACACCCTCACGGACAGCCATAACCTCTTGCCGGGTTGCTTCCCACGCATTGGACCGTTTGAAGGTGGGTTGTTCGTACAACGGCTCACCCGGCAAAGCGTAGTAGTTTGGCACCTCCAGCCCGTATTGCTGGCCCCAGACGGCGCGCAGGTTTGTATGCGTGTCATACATCGGGGTGGTCCGGAAAGGACGGGCGGCCGGACGCTCCTCGTTCGGGTAGCCGACGGAAAAGCGCATTTGATAGTTTTCGATGACCTTTGGCACCGTATAGCCCGGTGTCGTCCAGGTGCCAAAGCGTGACACGTCAAACCCGCGCGGATCACGCTCTACCTCGCCATGGATCATCCATTGCGCCAACGAGAGGCCCATTCCGCCGCCTTGGCTGAAGCCGGCCATTACTGCGCAGGCGGACCAATAGTTGCGCAGACCCTGCACAGGGCCGATCAAGGGGTTGCCATCTGGGGCAAAAGTGAACGGTCCGTGGATCACCCGCTTGATCCCGGTACGTTCCAGCACCGGGAAACGCTTATAGGCAAAGGTCACAGAATCTTCGATCTTGGAGTAATCTTCGTTCAGCAGCTCGTGACCGAAGGTCCACGGCGTCTTGTCGATCGACCAGCCTTCGGCTTTCTTTTCATAGAATCCGATGCAGAATCCGCGGCCTTCTTGGCGCAAATAGCTTTCGCCACCTGGATCGATCACATGCGGAAATTCCTTGCCGCCGCGCGCCACGATTTCAGGAATGTCGTCGGTGACCAAATATTGATGCGCCATCGGAAGCAGTGGCAGATAGACCCCCGCCATCGCGCCAATTTCCCGCGCCCAAAGACCGCCGGCGTTGACCAGATGTTCACAGGTGACCGTGCCCTTCTCGGTCACAACGTCCCATCCGCCATCTGCCCGCTGATTGGTTTCAAGGACGCGGTTGTGCAAAACGATTTCGGCCCCCCCCATGCGAGCGGCCTTGGCGTAGGCATGCGTTGTACCAGATGGGTCCAAGTGGCCATCAAGCGGGTCATACAAGGCACCGATCACGCCGTCGACATTGACCATGCCGTCGGTCATTTTGACAACTTCGTCCGGCGTCAGGATTTCAGTATCAAGACCCATGTAGCGGTGCTTGGCGCGTTCCGCCTTCAGCATTTCAAAACGGGCTTGGTTATCGGCCAAGGTAATGCCGCCGACGTGATGCAAGCCGCAGGACATGCCTGTGATCGCCTCCAGCTCTTTGTAAAGGCGGATGGTATAGCCCTGCAGGGCGGCCATATTCGTATCACCATTCAGCGTGTGAAAGCCGCCCGCAGCGTGCCAGGTGGAACCTGACGTCAATTCGGACCGTTCGATCAACATCACGTCGGACCATCCAAGCTTTGTCAGGTGATAAAGCACCGAACAGCCAACAACGCCTCCGCCGATCACTACCACGCGGGTATGGGTTTTCATCTTCTGGACTCCACTTGCCGATTTCAGGGCACAATGGCGGGGCAGGGGGCGCGGGTCATACGGTTTTGCGACAAAGATATGTCGCGGATGGCGCGCAAACAAAAGGGCGCCCGGATGGGCGCCCTTTTGATCGGCATTTGGTAGATCTATTTTTCTGGTAAAAGGCCCTTGGGCGCAAAGCGCAGAACCAACAGCAAGATCACCCCCAAGGTCACCAGACGCAGATGCTGCGCGCTGTCGACAAGATGATCTCGCAGATCGCCTTCTGGCATGCCCGATGTCAAAAGCGCCATGAGTCTTGGACCGACGTCTTCTACGATAAAGTAGAGCCATCCGATCAAAAGCCCGCCCAGAACCGACCCCCAGTTGTTGCCAGACCCGCCAACGATCACCATGACCCAGATCAAGAAGGTAAAGCGCAAGGGAATGTATTCCCCTGGATTTATCTGCGCCACCATCGAGGTGTACATCGCGCCGCCCAACCCGACGACGGCGGAACCGATGATGAATATCTGCAAATGACGTTTCGTCACGTGCTTGCCCATGGCCGACGCCGCCACTTCATTATCACGAATAGCACGCATCATACGGCCCCATGGGCTGTTCAGGGCCCGCTCTGACAGAAGGATCAAGACCATCAGAACAGCGGTGAACATGAAGGCATAAAGCAACTTGACCAAGATTGTCGATGTGGTGATCGCATCGCCCCCAATCGTTTGCACAAAGGACAAAAAGGCGGGGTCTACTTGCAAATCCACTTCGTAGGGCACGGGCCACGGTCTGTGATCAAAGCCAAGGTTCTTGACCCCGCGCGCCAACCAATCTTCGTTCTTCATGACAGCTACGACAATTTCTGCGATTCCCAATGTGGCAATCGCCAAGTAATCTTCGCGCAGGCCCAAAGCTATTTTGCCGATCACCCATGCCGCCGCTGCCGCCAGTGCCGCCCCGACTGGCCAAGCCAACAAGGGATTGAGGCCAAGGCCGCCAATATTGCCTGCCTGTTCGGGGTTGTTGGTTTCCACGGCGGTGACCCCTGGATCCAGCAGGACCCGGTAGATCACAAAAGCGACGATCATGGCCAAGACGACACCAACCGTTCGCGCGCGCCCCGCTGGAATGCGCCGATAGGTCAAGCTGATGGCGGCAATTGCAACGATGGCAAAGGCAAGGCCACTTATGATCCTTGTCCCGCCCGCCGCAAAACCTTCGGGAACGGGATTGCCGGATATCAGAACAACCGCCAAGCCGCCCAAGGCGACCGACCCCACGACGCCTGTAGAAAACAGCCCGGCATAGCCCCACTGAATATTCACGCCAAGCGCCATTATGGCTGACAAGATGCCAAGGTTCAGAATGTTCAGCGTCAAGTTCCAGCTGTAGAACATGCCGGTCGCCAAATAGATCACGGCCACGGCTGCAAAGAGATATACATTGCGGTTCATTATTCGATCCTACCTCTTGAACAGGCCAGTGGGTTTGAACAAAAGCACGATTATCAAGATGCTGAAACTGACCGCTACCTTATAGTCCGTCGACAAAATCTGGACCAAACCATCGCCTAACCAATCTGCTGGCAGGACGTAGCCGGCGACTTTTTTCCACGCATAGGTCACGAAAACTTCGGCAAACGCGACGATGAAGCCGCCTGCAATGGCCCCAATCGGGCTGCCAAGCCCCCCAACCACGGCCGCTGCGAAGATGGGCAGCATAAGGCCGAAATAGATCCCCGGGCGAAAACTTTTGTCCAGCCCGTAAAGCGTGCCAGCGATCACGGCAAGGCTGGCCGCGATGATCCAAGTGACCTGAACGACGCGGTCTGGGTTGATCCCGGATAGAAGTGCCAGATCTTCATTGTCCGAAAAGGCCCGCATCGACTTTCCCGACCGCGTGCGCTGCAAGAACCAAAAGAGGGCCCCCACACAAATCACCGCGGTTCCCAAGGTGACGGCCGAAGTCACTTTAATCGCCAATGGTTCTGCAAGACCTGTGAATTCCTTGAATACTTTGGGATCAAGCAGGAATTTCGCGCCATCGGCAAAGTTGCGTTCCGTTGTGCCGATGATCAGACGCACCAAGCCATTCATCACAAACATCACCCCGGCAGAGACGATCACCATGATGATCGATGCCGCTTTCTGCTTGCGATAGAACCGATAGACCACCCGGTCTGTGCCAAGCACCAGCGCAACGGTGACAAGGATGGCGAAAGGCAGGCCCAAAAGCGCTGTTGGCAGCGGGTAGGCGCTGATGCCAAGGGCCTGAAACCCCCAAGTAAACAAGATCACGAAAGCGGTGCCAAAGGCCATGGTGTCGCCATGGGCAAAATTGGAAAACCGCAAGACCGAAAAGATGAGCGTGATTCCAAGCGCCCCTAAAGCAAGCTGGCTTCCATATGTTGCGCCGGGGATAACGATATAGTTCAGGATCGCCACAAAGGCGTTCAGCAAGTCCATATCTCAACCCCCCAGGAACGAACGGCGGACCTCGGGGTCGGCCAACAGGGCGGAACCCGTGTCTGTGAAACGGTTGGAACCTTGGACCAAGACATATCCTTTGTCTGCAATTTCAAGTGCTTGTCTGGCGTTCTGTTCCACCATCAATATCGAAATTCCGCTGCGGGCGATTTCGATAATCCGATCAAACAATTCGTCCATAACGATCGGCGAGACGCCGGCAGTGGGTTCATCCAGCATCAAGACCTTCGGCTGCGTCATCAAGGCACGGCCGACGGCCACCTGCTGGCGCTGCCCGCCCGATAATTCGCCAGCAGCCTGAAACCGCTTTTGCTTTAGAATTGGGAAAAGATCATAGACCTGCGCCATCGTATCGTTGATGTCGTCCGTGCGAATGAAGGCCCCCATTTCAAGGTTTTCCTGCACAGTCATCGATGTGAAAATGTTGTTTGTTTGCGGAACAAATCCCATGCCCTTTCGCACGCGCGCTTGCGGTGACAGCGATGTGATGTCTTCGCCTGCAAGTTTCACCTTACCCCCGCGCAGTTTCAGCATCCCGAAAACGGCTTTCATGGCGGTAGATTTTCCGGCGCCATTTGGCCCCACGATCACAGCGATTTCACCCTTTTCCACAGCAATCGTACATCCGTGCAAAATATCAACAGGACCGTAGCCGCCGGTCATCGCCTCGCCGATGAGAAATGGATCAGCCATGTGCCGCCTCAACTTTGATCTTGTTCTTCAATCCGGTCCCCAAATAGGCCTCGATCACGCGGTCGTCGTTCTTGATTTCTTGGACGGTGCCTTGGGCCAAAACCTTGCCTTCGGCCATACAGATCACCGGACCGCAAATCCGACCGATGAAATCCATGTCGTGTTCGATCACACAAAATGTATAGCCGCGTTCCTTGTTCAGACGCTGGATAGCATCCCCGATGGTGTTCAAAAGGGTGCGGTTCACCCCGGCCCCAACCTCGTCAAGAAAGACGATCTTGGCATCCACCATCATGGTTCTGCCAAGTTCCAAAAGCTTTTTCTGCCCGCCAGAGATCATCGACGCGCGCTGATCTGCCAAATGGGAAATCGTAAGGAAATCCAAAACTTCGTCGGCCCTGTCGCGCAGCGCACGCTCTTGCGCGGCCACACTTTTGCGGCGGAACATCGCATTCAAAAGGCTTTCACCGGATTGATGGGCAGGAACCATCATCAGGTTTTCCCGCACTGTCATCGATCCAAATTCATGCGCGATCTGGAAAGTACGCAGCAGGCCTTTCCCGAACAGAACATGCGGCGGCAAGCCCGTTATGTCTTCCCCCCCCATGAACACGCGCCCACTTGTGGGTAACAAGCGTCCGGCGATCACGTTGAATAGGGTGGTTTTGCCCGCGCCATTGGGCCCGATCAATCCCGTGATGGATCCCGTCTTTATTTCAAGGCTCGCGCCGTCAACAGCCCGAAATCCGCCAAAATGGCGATGCAGGTTTTCAACCTTGATCATAGTGCCCCCTGTCAGGTGGTCATCTGCCGCCTGGTTGCCCCTTGGTCGGCTTACCGTGTGGCAACGGCCCGGGGCATTGTACCCCGGGCCGTGTCCGAAATGTCAAATCGTCAGATCAACGGAAGGTTACGGTCTCGTATTTTCCGTCCTTGATTTCGAACTGGCGGTAACGACCGGCCGATTCGCCTGGCCCGATCAGGTTCACGCCCGACGCGCCTTCGTAGTTGATGGCAGTCCCTGCGGCGATCAGTTCCAGCGCCTTGCCGATTTCACCTGGCATGATGGCCACGCCCGACCCGTCAGCCGGGCCGTTCGCGATTTCCAAAAGCTTGTCCTTATAGACCTTGCCATCAGTGGAACCCGAAGCGGCCATGGCCAGCATGATCAAAGCAGCCGCGTCATAGCTTTCCATGGTGTAGGGCGATGTCGCGTCAAAGGGCGTTGCTGCCGCTTTGCCGATGTCCGTCAGGGTTGCAGCGCCGGGGCTGTCCGATTGTGCGACCTGACCATAGGATCCGTCCAAAGCCGGGCCGATGGCGAGAGGCAAGCTGTCACCAACCATGCCGCCGGGCAGACCGAACTGCGAGAATGCACCCGAATCCAGCGAAGCTTGGATGATGCCCTTGCCGCCTTGGTCAAGATAACCGGCCACAACCAGAAGATCGCCGCCAGCGGATGCCAAAGCTGCAACTTCAGCCGAGTAGTCGGCTTTGCCATCGTCATGCGCTGCGTTAATCGTCACAGTGCCGCCTTTGGCGGTGAAGGCTGCGGCGATCGATTCTGCCAAGCCCTTGCCGTAGTCGCTGTTGGAATAGGTCAGCGCGATGGACTTGACACCCTTTTCAACCAAGATGTCGCCCATGACTTCGCCTTCACGTGCGTCCGAAGGCGCGGTACGGAAGAAAAGACCGTCATCTTCGTCGGCCGTCAAAGCCGGCGAGGTGGCCGAAGGCGACACCATGACGATCCCGTTCGGGCGCGCCACGTTTTGCAGGACGGCGCGGGTCACACCCGAGCAGTCACCGCCGATGATCCCTTTGACACCTTCAGCGGTAACCAGACGCTCTGCTGCTGCTTGGGCTGCTGCTGCGTCAACGCATGTGGAGTCGGCGCGGACCGAAACGAAATTGAAGGGTGATTTGCCCGAAGCATTCGCCTCGGCCATTGCGAGTTCGGCGGCTGCGGCCATGTGACCCGTCAAAGATTCGATCGGGCCGGTGAAGCCAATCAGAATCCCCAGTTTCACATCTTCAGCAGACGCGGCACCTGCCAAAGCGGCAACTGCGGCCGAAGCCAGCAGAATTTTTTTCATATTTAGTCTCCCATGTTGGATCATTGTCCTGATGAAGAGACTAATGTTTGCGGCTGGAAAAGAAAAGCATCTTAAAGCAGACCGTTGCTTCGACAATTTTGTGGTGGGCGCGTTTGCCCGATCCAACAAAATGTTTTCACAAGGCCTTGTTCCCGCGCCGCGTGCGCGCCATCTTAGCGAAGTGAGTTGATTTGAATTTGGAAGGGCCCCTTATGCGGTTCGCGGCGATCTTGACACCTGCATTGGTCGGTTTTGGGCTGCTTGCAGGAACTGCCCACGCGGCTGACATGTTCGCAGCCATCGCCTTTTCGCCAACCTCTGGCCAAGCCGGGTCTGCGTGGAATTTTGAAACCGCGCTTTTGGCCGAAACGGAAGCTTATCTGCAATGCGGGAGTGAGGACTGTTATACAGCGGTCATCTTTAGCCAGTGCGGCGCCATTGCTGTCGGTGACGGATACGGCATGGGCTACGGTCAAGATCTGTCGTCGGCAACGGCCATCGACCTCGCTCTGTCGTCTTGTTCTGAATATACGACAAACTGCCAAATAACTGCGGCCTTCTGTAACGAAGGCTATTGAGCGATCAGATCGACAGCCTGACGCCAATTCCGGGGCTTGGCATGCCTTGGCTTCCACGCTCGCGGTAGGGGGTGGTGTTGTAGTGGCTGCGGTAGCATTTGGAAAAATGCGAGGGGCTTGCGAACCCGCAAGCCAAGGCGACATTGATCACCGACATATCTGTCTGCATCAAAAGGTTCCTGGCCTTTTGAAGGCGCAGTTCCATGTAATACCTTTTGGGGCTGCGGTTCAAATAGCGGCGGAACAAGCGTTCCAACTGGCGCGTTGACATGCCCACTTCTTCGGCCAAATCGGCAGGTGACATCGGGTCTTCGATGTTCGTTTCCATCATTTGGATAACCTGCGACAGCTTTGGGTGCCGCACACCGATCCGGGTGGGAATGGATAGACGCTGCGTGTCTTGGTCGGTTCGGATGGACGAGTAGATCAGTTGATCGGCCACGGAATTTGCCAAATCCTCGCCGTGATCGGCCGCGATGACCTTTAGCATCAAATCCAAGGATGACGTACCTCCGGCCGTGGACCATCGGTTTCCATCCATCACGAACACTGATTTCGTCAGGGTTACTTCGCCAAATTCCTCGGTGAAGCCGTCTTGATTCTCCCAATGGATCGTGGCCTTTTTGCCGTCCAGCAATCCAGCTTTGGCCAAGGCATAGGCCCCTGTGCAAAGCCCCCCCATTGCAACGCCCCGGCGCGCTTCGCGTCGCAACCAGTTCAAGATGGTCTTTGTTGCTGCACGCTGCACATCAATCCCGCCGCACACCAAGATCGTGTCATCGCGCGATACTTCGGTCAGGCCCGAATCGAGTTTGAAGGAGGCACCGTTCGAACAGGCAATCGATACCCCGCCATCCCCAACCAAAACCCATTCATAGGCTGTGACGCCAAGCATGCGGTTTGCGATGCGGAGCGGTTCAAGTGCGCCGGCAAAGGACAACATTGTAAACCTGTCCAGCAACAAGAACACAAATCGCCGCGGGGCAACATCTTTTGGAATGGAGGTGGCTTTTTTGGTGTTCATTGTCATCTTGCGACCGAAAGCGTCGTTTCTGGCGCAACTGCTACACCTTTCCTGTTGAAGATCAAGGGGCGCAACGGGCTATTTTATGTCAAGGGCCCTTTGCTTTTACTGCCAGTTTGCCTATAGGCGCTGCGATACCGCTAACGGAGGATGCTATGACCAAAGGTTGGACCAAATCGGATTGGCGCGCAAAACCGCGCGTTCAGATGCCCGACTATCCCGATGCCGGGGCTCTGTCCCTCGCAGAGGCGCAACTGGCAAAGTATCCGCCGCTGGTTTTCGCAGGCGAAGCGCGCCGCTTGAAAAAGCATCTGGCCCTTGCAGGACAGGGCAAGGCGTTCTTGCTGCAAGGCGGTGATTGCGCTGAATCCTTTGCTGAATTCTCGGCCGATAACATCCGCGACACCTTTCGTGTCATGTTGCAGATGGCCGTTGTATTGACCTATGGGGCCAAGGTTCCAGTGATCAAGGTTGGCCGGATGGCCGGGCAATTTGCAAAGCCACGATCTGCCCCGACCGAAATGATTGATGGCGTGGAATACCCGTCGTATCGCGGTGACATCATCAATGGTTTTGATGCGACGGTTGAGGCAAGACGCCCCGATCCGCAGCGGATGCTGCAGGCTTACACCCAAGCGGCCGCATCCTTGAACCTTCTGCGCGCGTTTTCGACAGGCGGCTTTGCCGACATCCACCGCGTGCATTCGTGGACCCTTGGTTTTGCCGAGCATGATAAAGCCGAACGGTACCGCGAACTTTCCAACCGCATTTCCGATGCATTGGATTTCATGAATGCCGCAGGGGTGAATGCCGACACGGCCCATACGCTGAGCACGGTTGAATTTTACACAAGCCACGAAGCGTTGCTGCTGGAATACGAAGAAGCGCTGTGCCGCGTTGACAGCATCACCGGGCAGAATGTTGCTGGATCGGGTCATATGATATGGATTGGCGATCGCACGCGTCAGCCTGATGGGGCGCATGTTGAATTCGCCCGGGGCGTCTTGAACCCGATCGGGTTGAAATGCGGACCGACCACCACTGCCGACGACCTGAAAGTTCTGATGGCAAAACTGAACCCGGAAAACGAACCGGGCCGCTTGACGCTTATCGCGCGCTTTGGGGCGGGAAAAGTGGGGGACAACTTGCCGCGCCTGATCAAGACGGTTCAGTCTGAAGGGGCCAACGTGGTTTGGTCTTGCGATCCGATGCATGGCAATACGATCAAGTCGTCATCCGGGTACAAGACGCGTCCGTTTGATTCTGTTCTGCGCGAGGTGCGCGAGTTTTTCGCGATCCACAAAGCCGAAGGAACCGTACCGGGCGGGGTGCATTTCGAAATGACAGGCAAGGACGTGACCGAGTGCACAGGGGGACTGCGCGCTGTTTCGGACGAAAATCTGGCTGATCGGTATCATACGGCCTGTGACCCGCGCTTGAATGCAAGTCAGTCGTTGGAACTGGCTTTCCTTGTTGCCGAAGAGCTGTCGATGCAGCGCAACGAAGAGCGCCGGATCGCACTTTAAGGATGCAGAAAGTGAAAAGGGGCGGCCCGATCGGGGCCGCCCTTTTTCCATTAGTCGTCAATGCGCGAATGGACCAGACGCAAGACAGGTTTGCCTGTGGGGCGCCGCCGTGCCAAGGGGATCGTGGGACCTTCTTTGAAACCCTGGGCTTCGACATCTGACGTGCGCACGATCCGCGAGACGATCTCTGTCTTGAAGACAACTTCTGATCGCAGGGTGCTGATGTTGAAACGGCGCGGCGCGCGCCCAATTCCCCCCACGGTCATCATGACGCCCAAAGCCACAGTTGGTTCTTCTGCCGCGCCGCGCAAAGGAAGAATCATCATGCGCGCGCTAAGCATGGGCCGCCCAATGCCCCGTTCGGCTTCTAGCCCCAAATGAAGGGCTGTCGCTGACTCGAAAACATCTTCAAGGACGGGCTGCAGTCTTTGCCGAGAGGCAGGTTCAAACAACGTGGACAGCGGCATACCCCTGACGTCCATTCCGATCAGATCTTGAAACATGTTTCCCGCCAGCCTGAACCGACCATGACCTGAGGCGATCCGCTCGATCAGAAACACCTGTTCCAGGGCATTGGCCAAACCACGCGGGTCAATGGCGCTGCGAAGGGGCAATCTGCCATTTTCCCGAAGCGCCTCCCAATAGGCGCGGACTTCGTCAAGGATCGATGGACCCTGTCCGTTTCCATCGTTTCCATTTTTTCCAAATGACCCAAATACCAACATGTAGGCTTCCTGTTTTTTGTTTTACTGCCAGACTTTCGCCAGCACTGCTCGCGGGCACCATGGCATGATTGAAGCGTTGAAAGATCTCTTACTAAGGGATTAATACCACGCTCAAAGGCATAGGGGCTCAAGAATCTAGGAATACGGTTAACGGTTCAGCGCGTTTGATCGGTCGCCTGCAAATTGCGAAAGGACTTCTTCCATGACGGTTTCGATGACCGGATTTGCAAGCCGAAAGGCTGAAGCCTTAGGGTATAGCTGGACATGGGATTTGCGATCGGTCAACGGCAAGGGGTTGGATCTTCGGCTGCGCGTACCAGATTGGATCGACGGTCTTGAACTGGCGGTTCGGGCAGAATTGGCCCGATGCTTAAGCCGCGGGAATGTCAGCGTCACATTGAAGCTTGGCCGCGACAGTGCAGAGTCCGGGGCAGGGGCCTTTCGGCTGAACCCTGCGGCCTTGACGTCGGCGCTGACCGCTTTGGCCGAAATCGAGAATACAGCCATTAATCTTGGTGTTTCGCTGCGCTCCGCGACGACGGCAGAGGTTTTGGCACTTCGGGGGGTGACCGATGGAAATGAGACTGAGCAGCCAGACATCGCCCCTCTTCGAAAAGCGGTGATGACTGATTTCGAATTACTCGTGCTGGATTTTCAAGCAATGCGGGCTGCTGAAGGCCTTGCGCTGCATGGCGTTGTTGCCGCGCAGATTGAAAAGATACGCAGCCTTTCTGCGGAGGCAGTAGTAGAGGCGCATGCCCGCAGGGATGCGCAAGCCATGGCCTTGCAAGACGCGATGGCGCGGATTTTGGGGGTCGCCGAGGGCCTGGATGAGGCAAGGTTGATGCAAGAACTTGCACTCATTGCGGTTAAGAACGATGTCACGGAAGAACTTGACAGACTGAACGCCCACATAGTGGCGGCCCGATCGCTTTTGCAAGAAACGGGCCCCGTCGGCCGCAAGTTTGACTTTCTGATGCAAGAATTCATGCGCGAGGCAAACACCTTGTGTTCCAAGTCGCAATCCAAGACCTTGACCCGGATCGGCCTTGACCTGAAAACCGTGATCGATCAGATGCGCGAACAGGTTCAAAACGTGGAATGATCATGGCGCGGCGCGGGCTTCTTCTTATTTTATCTTCTCCTTCGGGTGCGGGAAAATCCACCTTGGCGCAGCGGTTGATGGCGTGGGATCCGACGTTGCGCTTTTCCATTTCGGCGACCACGCGGCCCCCCCGTTCGGCCGAGCAGGATGGAAGGGAGTACTTCTTTAGATCGCGTGAGGCCTTTGAAGCGATGGTATCCACCGGTGACATGCTTGAGCACGCCGAGGTCTTTGGCAATCTGTATGGGTCTCCGCGGGGGCCGGTAGAGGCGGCAATGAAAGACGGGCGCGATACGCTGTTTGATATTGATTGGCAGGGTGGGCAACAGATCCGCAATTCCGCCCTTGGCCGTGATGTTGTTTCTGTCTTTGTGCTTCCCCCTTCCATCGCGGAGCTGGAGAGCCGGTTGCGCGGCCGGGCGCAAGATAGCGAAGAGGTGATCGCAGGACGTATGGCAAAGTCGCAATCGGAAATCAGCCATTGGGCGGAATATGATTATGTGATCGTGAACCGCGATCTGGATCAGGCTTTTGCCGAACTGACGACCATTTTGCAGGCCGAAAGACTCAAGCGCGATCGCCAACCGGATCTGGCCGATTTTGTGCGCGGCTTGAATTCGGAATTTGGTGCGCGATGATCTATTCACTTGATGGGCATCGTCCGCAGATACACCCAACAGCCTGGATTGCCCCGACGGCGGTACTCATCGGCAAGATTGTGATTGGACCGGGGGCTAGTGTCTGGTTCGGTGCTGTTCTGCGGGGGGATAACGAAGTGATCACGGTGGGCGAGGGATCCAATATTCAAGAAAATAGCGTGCTGCACACAGATATGGGGTACCCTTTGACCATTGGTTCCAACTGCACTATCGGGCACAAATCCATGTTGCACGGTTGTACAATCGGTGATGGCAGCTTGATCGGGATGGGGGCGACCCTGCTGAATGGCGCAGTGGTTGGCGACGGGTGCTTGATCGGGGCCTGCGCGTTGGTGACCGAAGGCAAGGAGATTCCCTTTGCGTCTTTGGTCATGGGCGCACCGGGAAAGGTGATCCGATCCATGGACGAGGCCGCGCGTGCGCGGTTGATTCTGTCTGCACAGAATTATCAGGCTAACGCACGGCGCTATGCGTCCGGTCTTACCGAAGTTTGATGATAAAAAAGGGGGGCCCTCGGCCCCCCGCTCGTCGTGCTGTCTTTAGCCTCAGCCCCAGACAGCTTTGCGCGCGATGATTTCAGCGTCCTCCGGGAACATGCCTAAATCGATGGCAATGGCGCGCGGCATCCGGGCAATTTCGTCGCGCGTGGCGCGGTAAAGGGCCTGTTTTTCAGCTTCGGCGCGCAAATTCGCAAACAAGTTTTTCATGAGTTTAGTCCTTTTCATCTTGCGAATGGATTGGCCCGTACGGCCGCTCCCCCATCGCATGAATAGGATATGGGATGTTTCGCCCGGCAAACAACGGACAATTCCGGCCATCAGGCATGCAAGAAATACATGGCTCGTGCAAAAAATGGGGCGCCGAAGGGCGCCCCAATGGTTTTCCACTAGGACAAGATCAAATCAACTTTCCCATGGCGACGGCCGTATCCGACATCCGGTTTGAAAAACCCCATTCGTTGTCATACCAGCTCAGGATTGAAACGAAGGTACCATCCATCACTTTAGTCTGATCCATGTGAAACACCGAAGAGTGCGGATCATGATTGAAGTCTGAAGACACCAGTTTTTCGTCGGTATACCCTAAAATGCCCTTCAATGGCCCGGAGTGTGCCGCTGCCTTGATTGCCGCGTTTACTTCCTCGACGCTGGTCGTCCGCTTGGCAATAAACTTCAGATCAACCACTGATACGTTTGGTGTCGGTACCCGCATCGCGAAACCGTCCAACTTTCCCTTCAACTCTGGCAGTACGAGGCCCACTGCCTTTGCAGCCCCCGTTGAGGTGGGGATCATGCTTAGCGCGGCGGCGCGGCCGCGGTACAGATCCTTGTGCATCGTGTCCAAGGTCGGCTGATCCCCGGTATAGCTGTGAATTGTCGTCATCATGCCTTTTTCGATGCCGATGACATCGTTAAGAACCTTTGCGACAGGCGACAGGCAGTTCGTTGTGCACGAGGCGTTGGACACGACGAGATCGTCTTTGGTCAATGTGTCGTGGTTCACACCGAACACAATTGTCTTGTCAGCGCCGTCACCGGGCGCAGAAATAAGCACGCGCTTCGACCCGTTTTCAAGATGCGCAAGGCACTTCTCCTTGGACGTGAAGATGCCGGTGCATTCCATAACGATGTCGACATCGCCCCAAGGCAATTCCGCTGGATTGCGAATGGCGGTCACCAAGATGTGCCCGCGGCCGACATCGATCCAATCTAAGCCTGTGGTTACTGTTGCCGGGAATCGGCCATGAACTGAATCGTAGCGCAGAAGATGGGCGTTGGTTTCCACAGGGCCAAGATCATTGATCGCGACCACTTCGATATCCGTGCGGCCCGATTCAATGATCGCCCGCAAGACGTTGCGGCCAATCCGGCCAAATCCATTGATTGCAACCTTCACAGCCATAGCAGTCTCCTTGCCAAATCCGACTCACAGAAGTTCCGATAGCGCTAACATCCTCCGAAGGGAAGAAAGTTCAATGACAAGATGCGTCAAAGAACAGCATCACGTCAAAGACAGATTGCCTTTGGCCGCTTTTGCACCGGACCCAAAGATGGCATAGCATGTTTGGCCGCAGCGCCACGTCTTGTTCGTCTGGTTGGTGCCGTCTGGGCAGGTTTCGGCCTTTGGCCAAAGCAGACGCACCGACTGCGGCCCTAGACGGGGTCACTCCACTCATCATGGTTCCGCAACGTCTGTTTGGGCTGCGGCGGTCCGTCGTCTTTATTGACCCAAAAGCGATGGAAAATCGAAGATTCAGTGACGCCAAAAGGCCAATAATTGAACAAAATTCAGAAGTTTGCGCGCGAGGAAGACAAAACCGGCGCCGCCGTTGGCCAAAAGATCCAGAAAAAACGCCACGGCGATCAGACTTGCCAGAACCCAGTAAACTCGATGCTCCAATGCCTGCCCCGCCTATTTCAACAGCCGCCCCATCACCCCGGCCACTTCGGCCATACACGAGGAAAAGCCCATTCATTATCATGCCGCGCCGCACACGAACCGTCCGGCCGCCCACAACCTTGGTCTGGTTTGGGGCAAAGATACAGGAATGTGAGGTGCGATTGAAGTCAACCGAAACCTTTTGTTCGAGATCACAGGGCAAATCCATTCATGCCCGTCTTCTTGGTCATCTCAAGACTCCTGATCTATTTCTGAAGTCGCTATAGGCGACGATACTCCATCTGAGAAGATTAAAAATTGGAAAAACAATATGTTAGCGTTAACTTTGGATGTTGGCGCTAACCACTGCGGGCCGTTGCATTTTCTTCATAAGCCCCTATTTAATCCACATAAAACAAGGGGCGGGCGAATGAGCGGACTTCTGGCGCTTTTTGACGATGTGGCGGCGATTGCAAAGGTTGCTGCCGCATCGGTGGATGATATTGCCGGGGCCGCGGCCAAGGCGGGCGCGAAAGCCGCCGGCGTGGTTATTGATGATGCGGCCGTCACGCCCAAATATGTGCATGGATTTGAGGCCGACCGAGAGCTACCGATCATCTGGAAAATCGCCCTTGGCTCGGTCAAGAACAAGCTGCTGATTTTATTGCCGGGTCTTTTGGCGCTGAATTATTTTCTACCTTCGGCCATAACGCCGTTGCTGATGATCGGCGGGGCCTATTTGTGTTTTGAGGGCGCTGAGAAGGTATTTCACGTTCTGTTCCCGCATGCAGTTGCTGACGTGGCACAAGATTTTGATCCTCAGGATCCCAGACATCTGGAAGAGGAAAAGATCGCTGGCGCCATCAAGACAGATTTCATTCTGTCGGCCGAGATCATGACAATTGCGCTGGCGGCGATCCCCTCAGGCAGCTTTTGGTTTGAAGCAATCACTTTGGCCATCGTTGGTATCCTGATTACCGCCGGGGTTTATGGTGCGGTGGCGGTCATCGTGAAAATGGACGACATCGGCCTTCACATGGCGGCACAGCGCAGAACCGCAGCTGCACGGGCATTTGGCCGAGGGCTTGTTGTGGCGATGCCAAAGCTTATGGCTGTGTTGTCGACGGTTGGCACGGCGGCCATGCTTTGGGTCGGGGGAAGCATCATCATCCATGGGATGGATGTTTTGGGCATGCATGAACCCTATGGGACGATCCATCATTGGGCGGAAGCCGCAGCGCTGGCGATTCCGCAAGCGGGCGCTTTCATCGAATGGGCAGTGACGGCGGCCATAGACGGGGTCTTGGGGCTGGCCCTGGGCGTGGCATTGATTCCTGTCGCCACCAAAGTGATCGGACCCGTCATTCTGTCCCTGACATCCAAGAAAAAGGCCGCATCTTAGCGCGGCCTTCGACTTTTAGATGCCCATCCTAGACTTGATCACAGCAGGGCTTTGACCTTTGCGACGGTCGCTTCGGCGGTGATGCCAAATTCCTTGTACAAACGGTCGTAAGGCGCCGATGCACCAAAGGTGGACATACCAACGAAATCGGCTTTTCCATCGCGTCCGCGTTCACCCAAAAGCCAGCGATCCCAGCCTTGGCGCACGCCAGCTTCGATCGCAACGCGCACAGGGCCTGCGGGCAAAACGCGCTTTCGGTACGCGTCGTCTTGATGGGCAAAGAGTTCCATCGATGGCATAGATACCACGCGTGTTCCAATCCCCTCAGCTTGAAGCATGTCGCGCGCCTTCATGGCGATTTCAACTTCGGATCCGGTAGCCATCAAGATGACCTGACGCTTGCCTGTGGCTTCTGCCAAAATATAGGCGCCCTTGGCCGACAGGTTTTGCCCTGTGTGATCTTTGCGGACGGCCATCAGATTTTGCCGGCTGAGGGCCATGACAGAGGGAGTCTTGGTTTGGGTAAACGCGATCTCCCAACATTCTGCCACTTCGACCAAGTCGGCCGGGCGCAGCACAAGTGTGTTCGGTGTGGCCCGGCTGATTGCCAAATGCTCCACCGGTTGGTGGGTGGGGCCATCTTCCCCAAGACCAATGCTGTCGTGGGTCATGACATAAACGACAGGCACGCCCATCAAGGCCGACAGCCGCATGGCCGGGCGGGCATAGTCGGTAAAACACATGAAAGTGCCCGAATAGGGCCGAACACCACCATGCAGGGCCATGCCATTCATGGCCGCGGCCATTCCGTGTTCCCGAATTCCCCAATACATGTAACGGCCCTTGCGATCCTCGGGGGTGAAAACACCAAGGTCCGCCGTTTTCGTGTTATTTGATCCGGTCAAATCCGCAGACCCGCCAAAGGTATCTGTCAGGATCGGGTTGATCACGTTCAACGCCTTTTCGCTGGCCGTGCGGCTGGCCATCTTTGCGCCCTCACTCGACGCCGATTTTTTCAAGGCACGAATGGCTGAGGACAGGCGGGCAGGGATCCCCCCTGCGAAGATACGGGCAAATTCAGCCTGCTTGGCGGGCGAAAGGGCTGCGAGTCGCGCGTCCCAGTCGGCTCGTGCCGACACGCCGCGCGCGCCAATGGATTCCCACGACGATTTCACATCTGCCGGAATGACAAATGGGGCAGAAGTCCAACCATATGCCTCTTTTGCGGCAACCATTTGGGCCGCGTCCGTCAACGCGCCATGGCCCTTTGATGTGTCCTGCGCCGCGTGGCCGAGGGC
>CANHLE010000045.1 GCA_947461435.1 Paracoccaceae bacterium
CCACTATTCCTGGAAGCGGCAGAACTGGTTTGAGAACCAGAAGGCCGAGCATATGGCGGTGCGCACGGGGTTGGGATTTTTCGACATGACCTCGTTCGGGAAGATCCGGGTGGAGGGGCGCGATGCCTGTGCTTATCTGAACCGGATTTCCTCGGCGCAGATGGACGTCGAGGTGGGCAAGATTGTTTATACGATGTTGCTGAACGAACGCGGCGGCATCGAGGCGGATCTGACCGTGACGCGGCTGTCGGAAACGGCCTATCTGCTGGTGGTGCCGGGCGCGACGTTGCAGCGCAATCTGGCGTGGATGCGGGCGCATCTGGGCGATGATTTTGCCGTGATCACGGATATGACGGCGGCGGAATCGGTGCTGTGTGTGATGGGCCCGCGCGCGCGGGAGCTGATGGCGCGGGTGTCGCCCAATGATTTCAGCAATGCCGGCCATCCCTTTGGCATGGCCCGCGAGATCGAGATTGGCATGGGGATCGCGCGGGCACACCGCGTGACCTATGTGGGCGAACTGGGCTGGGAGATCTATGCCAGTTCCGACCAAACCGCGCATGTCTTTGAAGCGCTGGAGACGGCGGGGGCCGATCTGGGGCTGAAGCTGTGCGGTCTTCACACGCTTGATTCCTGCCGGATCGAAAAGGCCTATCGCCATTGGGGCCATGACATCACCGATGAGGACCATGTACTGGAAGCGGGGCTTGGCTTTACCGTGTCAAAGAAGAAGGCGCAGTTCATCGGGCGTGACGCGGTGCTGCGCAAGCAAGACAGCGGACTGGCGCGCAAGCTGGTGCAGTTCCGCCTGACCGATCCGGAGCCGTTGTTGTTTCACAACGAGGCCTTGGTGCGCGATGGCAAGATCATCGGGCCGGTAACAAGCGGAAACTATGGGCATTTTCTGGGCGGGGCGATTGGCATGGGCTATGTGCCCTGTGCGGGACAGACGGACGACGAGATCTTGCGCTCGGCGTATCAGATCGAAGTGGCGGGGGTGCGGCATGAGGCCGTGGCCAGCCTTGTGGCAATGCATGATCCGAAATCGGAACGGGTGCGCGCCTGATCGGGCGCGGCTTTGGGGGCGCGTCCCCCGGATACCTGCGGAATTTGGGACAAAGAGTGAGGATGGCATGGACGATAATCTGGAACTGGGTGAAGTCTGCGAGCCGGCACGGGCGCGGGCGGGCCGCTCTGGCGGACGGCAGGCACGGGTGGCAATGCGCGCCGCGCCTTTGGCCGATGATGTAAAGCCGGTTCGGGCGGGCATGCCCGGGGGCAGTTACAAGCCTTTGACCGAAGCCTCGGTGCAGCAGATCCACGCGGCGGCGCTGGATGCGCTGGAGCAGATCGGGCTGAGCCAAGCCCCACCGTCGGGGGTCAAGATCATGACCGAAGCGGGGGCCATTCAGGGCGATGACGGGCGGCTGCGCTTTCCGCGCGCTTTGGTGGAAGACATGTTGTCGGTCGCGGCGCGCGATATCACCTTGTATGCGCGGGACGAAAAGTTTGACCTGCACCTGTCAGGCACCAATGTGCATTACGGCACGGCGGGGGCGGCGGTGCATATCGTGGATCCGATCACGCTGGATTATCGCGAAAGCACGGCGCAGGATCTGTATGATGCGGCGCGGCTGGTGCAAAATCTGGACAACATCCACTTTTATCAGCGCACCATGGTGTGCCGCGATGTGGTGGACAACAAAGAGATGGATCTGAACACGCTGTACGGCTGCCTTGCGGGCACCAAAAAGCACGTGGGCACCAGCTTTTCCGATCCCTCGCATGTCGCCGATTGTTTTGACATGTTGTACATGGTGGCGGGCGGCGAAGAGAAATGGGTTGAGCGGCCTTTCGTCAGCAATTCCAATTGCTTCGTGGTTCCGCCGATGAAGTTCGCGGAAGAATCCTGCATCACGATGGAAGATTGCATCCGGCGCGGCATGCCGATGTTGTTGCTGAGCGCCGGGCAGGCGGGGGCGACCGCCCCGGCGCCGATTGCGCTGACCATCGTGCAGGCCGTGGCCGAATGTCTGGCTGGGGTTGTTTATGCCAATTCCATCAAGAAGGGCGCGCCGTGCATTTTCGGCACCTGGCCGTTCGTATCGGATTTGCGCACCGGCGCGATGAGCGGCGGATCGGCCGAGCAGGCGCTTTTGACGGCGGGCTGCGCGCAGATGCATCATTTCTATGGCCTGCCCGGAGGCGCGGCCAGCGGGATTTCCGACAGCAAGTTGCCTGACATGCAGGCGGGCTGGGAACAGGGGATCACGAATGCGCTGGCCGGGTTGGCCGGGTTGAACATGTGCTACGAGGCGGTTGGCATGCATGCCTCGCTGCTGGGATTCTGCATGGAATCGCTGGTTCTGGGCGATGACCTGTTGGGACAGGCGATGCGGCTGGTGCGCGGCATCGACGTGACGCCGGACAGCACGAGCATCGAGGCGATGAAAGAGGTCTGTCTGGGTGGGCCGGGGCATTATCTGGGATCGGACCAGACGCTGAAGCTGATGCAGACCGAATATATCTATCCCAAGGTCGGCAATCGGATGAGCCCGAAAGAATGGAATGAGGCCGGCAAGCCGCTGCTGCTTGACACGGCGATCCGGCGCAAGAATGATATCCTTGCCAAGGCGGGCTGTCAGGTGGATGCCGAGATCGACCATGCCATTCGCGCCAAATTCAACATCTACTTCAAGTGAGATTGCCATGATCCCGCAAAACATGACGAAATTCTATATCAACGGCGCTTGGGTGGAGCCGATTTCGACCCAAAGGCTGGGGGTTGAAAACCCGGCCAACGAAGAGATCGTCTGCGAAGTGGCGATTGGAAACAACGAGGATGCGGACCGCGCCATTATGGCGGCGCGCGCGGCCTTTGACAGCTTTACCGTCTGGCCGGTGCAAAAACGCATCGATTTGGTCAAGCGCATTCTGGAAGTCTATAATTCCAAATACGAAGAGTTTGCGCAGGTCATGACCACCGAGATGGGTGCGCCCATCGAGTGGGCGCGGGGCGCGCAGGCCTGGGCCGGGCAGGTTCATATCGAGGCGACGATCAAGGCCGCCGAAGAGATGAAATGGGAATACATGCGCGGCACGACCAAGATCGTCTATGAAGGGATCGGGGTCTGCGCGCTGATCACGCCTTGGAACTGGCCGATGAACCAGATTGCCTGCAAGGTGGCCCCGGCGCTGATCGCGGGCTGCACCATGGTGCTGAAACCGTCGGAAATCGCGCCTTTGTCGGGGGTCTTGTTTGCGCAGGTCTGCCACGAAGCCGGGGTGCCGCCGGGGGTTTTTAATCTGGTGAACGGTGATGGGGCGGGCGTTGGCACGCGGATCACCAGCCATCCAGAGGTTGACATGGTGTCCTTTACCGGATCGACGCGGGCGGGCACCTTGATTGCGGCCGCGGCCGCCCCTACGGTGAAGCGTGTGGCGCAAGAGATGGGCGGAAAATCGGCCAATATCATTCTGCCCAATGCCGATCTGGAAGCGGCGGTGACGGCAGGGGTCAATGCGATCATGTCCAACACCGGACAATCCTGCGATGCCCCGACACGGATGTTCGTGCGGCGCGATCAGCAGGCGCAGGCACTGGCCATTGCCAAGGTGGCGGCCGAGGCCATTGTGCCCGGCGATCCTTTGGCAGACGGAACCACGATGGGGCCTTTGATCTCTAAGGTGCAGTTCGACAAGGTGCAGCGACTGATCCAAACCGGGATCGACGAGGGGGCAACCTTGGTGACCGGGGGGCTGGGCCGCCCGGCAGGGATGAACCGGGGCTGGTACTGCCAGCCGACGATCTTTGGCGATGTGAAGAACGAGATGACCATTTCCAAGGAAGAGATCTTTGGCCCGGTTCTGTCGGTTCTGCCCTATGACACGGTGGATGATGCCGTGCGGATGGCCAATGATTCCGTCTATGGCCTTGCGGCCTATGTCGCGGGGCCGGTGGCCGATGCAATTCCGGTCGCCCACCGTTTGCGGGCGGGAACCGTCAACCTGAACTATCCTGACTGGGACACCTCGGCGCCTTTTGGCGGCTACAAGCAATCGGGCAACGGCCGCGAATATGCGGATTGGGGCATCCATGATTTCTGCGAGGTCAAGGGTATTGTCGGTCACGGGGCCTGACAGGGGCGCCAACAACTTAAGGGGCGATGGCAGCATCGCCCCGTAACCTACGGGGAAATCATGCATTACGGATATATCGGCCTTGGAAATCTTGGGGCCGCCTGTGCGGGCTGTTTGGTCAGGGCCGGCTTTGATGTGACAGTTTACGATCTGAACCCTGCGCTGGCGGCCCCCTTGGTGGCGCAGGGCGCGGTTCTGGCAAGCAGTGCCGAGGCTTTGGCCGGGGCGGTGGACCATGTGATCACCTGCCTTCCCTCGCCGGCGATATCAGAACGGGTCTTGCGCGCGATCTTGCCAGTGATGACCCCCGGATCATCCTGGGTCGAGATGTCGACGCTGGGGCGCGATGAGGTGCTGAGCCTGGCCGCCGTGGCGGCAGAGGCGGGCGTTCGGATGATGGAACTGCCGGTGACGGGCGGGGTGCATCTGGCCCATCAGGGAAAGATCACCATGCTGGCGGGCGGTGACCGCGATCTGTTCGATCTGCACCATGGCGCGATGCAGGCGATGGGAGACCGGATTTTTCACATCGGGCCGCTGGGTTCGTCGTCGATCATCAAGGTGATCACCAACATGCTGGCCTTCATCCATTTGAAGGCAACGTCGGAAGCGTTGATGTTGGCCAAGCGCGGTGGGCTGGATCTGGGGCAGGCCTGGCATGCGATCGCCGCCTCGTCCGGCAACAGTTTTGTGCACGAGACCGAAGGCGCGCTGATCTTGAACGGATCATATGACATCGCTTTCAATATCGATCTGGTTCTGAAGGATCTGGGCTTTGCTTTGGGCTTTGGCCGCGAATTTGGCGTGCCGTTGGATCTGGCGAGCATGACGCACCAAACCTATGTGGCGGCCAAGGCGGCTTATGGGGGGGATGCGCAATCGCCGATGATTGCCAAGTTGCTGGAAGATCTGCTGAGCACCGATCTGCGCGCGCCGGGCTTTCCGGCGCGTCTGGAATAGGGCACCTTCAGCGAGTCGGCGGGGCGGTGAGGGGGCGGCCGGCAAGCCCCTTGACGCCGCCCGGTTCGCGTTGGCGCAGGATGCCCCTGCGTGCGTGGTTTGAAACAAAAAGGGGTTTGCCAATGGACGATCTGGCCCGGGTACGGATGGCAGAGATGCTGCATCATCGGAAGGCGGGCTTGGGTCTGGGCGATCCGGTGGTGCCGTCAATATCGCTGTCGACGACCTTTCATTTGCCGCAGGCCAACGGCGCGGCCCATTATTACGGCCGATCTGGTCAGCCGATGTGGGATGAGGTCGAGGCGCAGCTGGGCATTTTGGAAGATGCCGAGGTTGTGACCTTTCCCTCTGGCATGGCGGCGATTTCGGCGGCGCTGATCGTGATGCTGAAGGCCGGGGCCAAGGTGATGATCCCGTCGGATGGGTATTATGTGACGCGGCTTTTGGCGCGCGATATGCTGGCGGTCTATGGGGTAAACGTCATCGAAGTGCCAACGCTGGAGATGGCCGAGGCGGATTTCACAGGGTTCTCGGTGATTTACATCGAAACGCCGTCGAACCCGGGGTTGGATGTGATCGATATTGCGGCGCTGTGTGCCCGGGCGAAGGCAGCCGGGGCGAGGGTGATTGCGGATAATACCACCCTGACCGGGATGTTGCAGCGGCCCTTGGATCTGGGGGCTGATCTGGTGGTGGCCGCCGATACCAAGGCGCCGGCCGGCCATTCGGACGCGCTGTTCGGCCATGTTTCGGGGCGCAATCCGGCGGTGATGGCGCGCATTCGCGAATGGCGCCGACAAGCGGGGGCCGTTCCGGGGCCGTTTGAGGCCTATTTGCTGCACCGGGGGTTGGAGACGCTGGAAATACGGCTGGAGCGGATGTGTGCCAGCGCGCAGGTTGTGGCCGAACGGCTGGCGGCCTTTGCCGGGGTGCGGGGGGTGCGCTATCCCGGGCTGCCCGGGGATCCGGCGCACCGGATTTCGCGCGCGCAAACCAGCGGGTTCGGATTTTTGATTGGCTTTGAGTTGGGCGGAGAGACGCAGGCCGAGGCCTTTTTGGCGGCCTGTCCCTATATCGCGCAGGCCACAAGTTTTGGCAGCACCCATACAGCGGCCGAGCGGCGGGCGCGCTGGGGGGATGCGGTGGCACCGGGATTCATCCGGCTGTCGATCGGGATCGAGCCGACCGAGGTTTTATGGCAGGCCATCGAAGAGGCGCTGAACGAGGTGGGTGTCGGTGGTTAGGGCTTGACCGCGCCGCGCGGGCAGAGGAGCAAGGGGCGATGAAATATGTGAATCTTGCCCTTTTGATCCTGTTCCCGATGGCGTGGTTCGCGCCGCTGATCCGGGCCGGGCTGTTGCCGATCTTCGGGTTGGACGAAATCTCGGTTGTGACGGGGTTGCAATCGCTGTGGGGCAGCGATGCCGCTTTGGCGCTGATTGTGACATTCTTTGCGGTTTTCGCGCCGATGCTGAAGACCCTTGGGCTGGCCCTGATCCAGTTCGGGCTTTTGTCGCGCGCCGTGTTGCCGGTGGTGCATGGGCTTGGCAAACTGGCCATGGCGGATATCTTTTTGATCGCCTTGTATATCGTGCTGGTCAAGGGGATCGGATTGGCCACGGTTGAGGTGGCTTGGGGGCTGTATCTGTTTACCGGGTGCATCTTGCTGTCCCTTTGGGTGTCGTGGCGGGTGGAGGCGGCGCAATGAGCAAATCTTCGGCGGTTTTCGTCTGCGCCTCGTGCGGGGCGAGCCATGGCAAATGGGCCGGGCGCTGTGATGCCTGCGGGGCGTGGAATTCGATTTCGGAAGAGACGCCCCTGTCAAGCGGGCCCAAGGCCATGGGGGGCAAGGGCCGATCGATTGTGATCAGCGATCTGGATTCCACCGAGGCCGCGCCGCCGCGTTCAAGTTCGGGGATCGAGGAATTGGACCGGGTGCTGGGGGGCGGTCTGGTCAAGGGGTCAGCGATCTTGGTGGGGGGCGATCCGGGGATCGGCAAATCAACCTTGTTGTTGCAGGCCGTGGCAAGCTTTGCCGGGCAGGGGCTGAAATGCCTGTATATTTCGGGCGAGGAGGCCAGCGCGCAGGTGCGCCTGCGGGCGCAGCGACTGGGCCTGACCGGGGCCAAGGTGGGATTGGGGGCCGAGACCAACCTGCGCGATATTCTGACGACGCTGGATGCGCAAAAGCCCGATCTTGTGGTGATCGATTCGATCCAGACCATGTGGCTGGACACGGTGGACTCTGCGCCCGGATCGGTTTCGCAGGTGCGCGCGGCAAGCCATGAGTTGGTGACCTTTGCCAAAAAGCGCGGGGTGGCGGTGATTTTGGTGGGCCATGTCACCAAGGAAGGCCAGATCGCGGGGCCGCGCGTGGTGGAGCATATGGTGGACACGGTCTTGTATTTCGAAGGCGAGCGGGGGCACCAGTTTCGAATTTTGCGCGCGGTCAAGAACCGCTTTGGCCCGGCCGATGAGATTGGGGTCTTTGAGATGACGGGCGCCGGTCTGGCGCAGGTCACCAATCCCTCGGCGCTGTTTTTATCCGAACGCGGCCAGCCTGTGGCCGGATCTGTGGTTTTTGCCGGGATTGAGGGCACACGGCCGGTTCTGACGGAAATTCAGGCTTTGGTCGCGCCGTCGCCTTTGGGCACGCCGCGCCGGACGGTGGTGGGGCTGGATTCTGGGCGGTTGTCGACGATTCTGGCCGTGCTGGAGGCGCGCTGCGGCATTCCGTTCACCGGTTTGGACGTGTTCTTGAATGTGGCGGGCGGCATGCGGGTGACAGAGCCTGCGGCCGATCTGGCGGTGGCCGCGGCGCTGGTTTCGGCGCGCGAAGATGTGGCTATTCCGCCGGAAACAGTCTTATTCGGAGAAATCAGCTTGTCTGGTGCGCTCAGGCCTGTAGGTCAGACGGAAAATAGGTTGAAAGAAGCCGCGAAACTTGGTTTCTCACAGGCCATCGCGCCCAAGGGTTCAAAACTTGGGTCAGCGGAGGGGATGCAGGTGCGCCAAATGGCCGATCTGACCGCCTTTGTGGGCGAGATGTTTGGCGCGGGCTAGGAACGAGGACGGGAATGGAAGGCTTCACGATTGTAGACGGCGTCGTTGCGGGGGTGATCGTCCTCTCGTCCATCTTGGCCTATTCGCGCGGTTTTGTGCGCGAAGCGATGGCGATTGTCGGATGGGTTGGGGCGGCGTTTTTGGCCTTTATCTTTGCGCCTGCAGCGCAGCCGCTGGTCAAGGAAGTGCCGGTTTTGGGCGACTTTCTGAAAGACAGTTGCGAATTGTCGATGATCGGGGCCTTTGCGGCCGTGTTTGCGGTGGGGTTGATCGTCGCCTCATTGTTCACGCCGCTGCTGTCGTCGGTGGTGCAAAGATCGGCTTTGGGCGGGGCGGATCAGGGGCTGGGATTCCTGTTTGGCGTGGTTCGCGGGGTTGTCTTGGTTCTGGTGGCGTTCCTTGTCTATGACCGGGCGCTGTCGGGCACGCAGGTTGAGATGATTGACTCCTCCCGCTCGGCCAAGGTTTTTGCAACCTTTCAAGATCGGGTCAATTCGGCGGTTCCCGATGGGGCGCCCGATTGGATCGTCTCGCGCTATAACGATCTGACCAAATCCTGTGCAGCACCGGTTGATCCGGCGGCGGCAGCGGCCGCGCCCGCCACCGAAGCGGCGCCGACCGAGGGCAACTGACGGAAAGGGGCGTGACAGCCCCTTCCAATGGGCCTAAAGGCGGGACAAGATTTGCAGTCTGTTCTGACTGCCGGATTCGGAGGCCCCATGCACCAGATGCCCGCCCATCCTTTTGACCCTGTAGATGGCGACAAGCTGAAAGAAGAATGCGGCGTTTTTGGCGTTGTCGGTGTCAGTGACGCGGCCAATTTCGTGGCGCTGGGGCTGCATGCGCTGCAGCACCGCGGCCAAGAGGCGGGCGGGATTGTCAGCTATCACCCTGATCACGGGTTCAACTCGGCCCGCCGGTTCGGCTATGTGCGCGATACATTCACCAAGCCAGACGTGATGGAAACCCTGCCGGGGCAGTTGGCCATCGGGCATGTGCGCTATTCCACGGCCGGATCGAAGGGGGCGACGGCGATTCGCGACGTGCAGCCGTTTTTTGGCGAGTTTTCCATGGGCGGCGCGGCGATTGCGCATAATGGAAACCTGACCAATGCGGCGGCGCTGCGGCGCGAGTTGATTGAACGCGGGTCGATCTTTCAATCCTCGTCTGACAGCGAATGCATCATTCACCTGATGGCGCGGTCTATTCAAAAGACCCTGGCCGAGCGGATCAAGGATGCGCTGCGGCGCGTGGAGGGGGCGTTTTCGATCGTTGCCATGACGCGCACCAAACTGATCGGGGTGCGCGATCCCTTGGGCGTTCGGCCTTTGGTTTTGGGACGGCTGGGGGATAATGCCTGGGCGCTTGCATCAGAGACCTGCGCGCTGGATATCATCGGGGCGGATTTCGTGCGCGAGATCGAGCCGGGCGAGATGGTGGTGATCGAAGACGGCAAGGTGAATTCCTCGCGGCCCTTTGCGCCGGCGGCCAGCCGGTTTTGTATCTTCGAACAGGTCTATTTTTCGCGGCCCGACAGCATTATCGGGGGGCGGTCGGTTTATGAGACACGCCGGCAGATCGGGGTGGAACTGGCGCGCGAGGCCCCGGTGGATGCCGATCTGGTCTGCCCGGTGCCCGACAGCGGCACGCCGGCGGCCATTGGCTATAGTCAGGAATCGGGGATTCCCTATGCGATGGGGATCATTCGCAACCAGTATATGGGCCGCACCTTCATTGAGCCGACGGAAAGCATCCGGAACATGGGGGTACGGTTGAAATTGAACGTCAACCGCGCGCTGATCAAGGGCAAGCGGGTGATCTTGGTGGACGATTCGGTGGTGCGCGGCACCACAAGCCGCAAGATCAAGGACATGATCTTGGAGGCCGGAGCGGCGGAAGTTCATTTTCGCATCGCCTCGCCGCCGACAGCCTGGCCCTGCTTTTACGGGGTGGACACGCCAGAACGTGCCAAGTTGTTGGCCGCGACGATGAGCGAAGAAGAAATGCGCCAATGGATCGGGGTGGACAGTTTGAAGTTCGTCTCGTTGGACGGGTTGTACCGGGCGGCGGGCGAGGCGCAGGGGCGCGACAGTGCCGCGCCCAAATTCTGTGACGCGTGTTTTTCGGGCGATTACCCGGTGATCCCGTCTGACAAGATTGAAGAAGGGTTCCAGATGAAGGCGGCAGAGTAAGGGGCAGGCATGAGCGCAGAGGTTGAAGCCTATCTTTCGGCCTGCCGCCCCGATCAGGGTGCAGCCCTGCAAGAGCTGCGCCAGCGTCTGAAACGGCTTTTGCCCGACCACCTTGAGGTGATGTCTTATGCCATGCCGGGGTTCCGGGCGCCGGGCCCCAAAGGCAAGATGATTGTCGGCTATGCCGCCTTTTCGCAGCATTTGGGGATCTATCCCCATTCGGGGTCTGTCATTCCCGTGTTGGATTGCGGGGCGTTCAAAACGTCGAAGTCAGGGGTGCTGTTCACGCCGCAAACCCCTTTGCCGCAGGATCTGCTGGAGGCCATCGTGCGCACCCGGCAGGCGCAGCTTGCGGCGGGATATGGGCGAAAAGGCTGACGTCAGCCTCTTGCGCCTTCAAATCGTCCGACATATCCCACAAAGGAAGGATTGATGCGCAATCAGGCGGACGATGAGGGGGCAGGAACCCGCCCTTATCGCCGTTTTTGGGGGAAAACCCTTGCGCTGCAAGGACAGTGGGAGCCACCAGATGAGCCAGAAGATCGCCCTTGTAACCGGTGCCTCACGCGGGCTTGGCGCGGCGATGGCCGAAACCTTGGCGCTGCGCGGCTGGCACGTTGTGGCGGTGGCGCGCACGGTGGGCGGGCTGGAAGAATTGGACGATGCCGTCAAGGCGCTGAAGCTGCCGGGGGCGGGGTCGATCACGCTGGCCCCGATGGATGTGACCAATGATGATGCCATGCGCCATCTGTGCCTGTCGGTGCATGAGCGGTGGGGCGGGGCGCAATTGTGGGTGCATGCGGCGGTGCATGCGGCCCCCTTGGCCCCGGCCGGATCGCTGGATGCCAAGGACTGGGACAAATCGATTGCCACGAATCTGCGCGCGACAGGGATCTTGATTCCCATGGTTGAGCCGCTTTTGCAGGCCGGGCAGGGGGCCGCTTTGTTCTTTGACGATCCACGGGCCGGGCAGAAATTCTTTGGCGCCTATGGGGCGACGAAGGCGGCGCAGATGGCGCTGGTGCGGTCTTGGGCGGCAGAGGGGGCAAAGATTGGCCCCAAGGTGATCATCGCGCAGCCTGCGCCGATGGCCACGGCCACGCGGGCGCGGTTTTTTCCGGGCGAGGACCGCAGCCAACATGCCGCCCCGCGCGATGAGGCCGCGCGGCTGCTGGCCTTGCATCTTTAATCTGCGGCGGCGGAAAGGGCCTGTCGGGCCCGGTAATCGGCGAGGGTGCGTCCCGGCTCTTGGGGGAACACCTCATCCGTCGGGGTAACCGACACCAGACGGTCGACCCGGAAATCGCGAAAATCGCCCCGCGCCTCGCAATAAGCGGTCAGAGCGTAGACACGGCCGGCAAAGGACAGGTGAAGCGGGCGGATGTCGCTGTGCGTTTCGGTGCCGCGCGGATCGATGTAGGTGATGGTCAGACGTTCGTGCCCTTTGATCGCCTTGCGAATGATGGGCAGGTGCGGCGAGGCGCGGGACGTCTCGTGGCCGGTGAAGACGAACAGATCATCGTCGCCCTCAGGGGGGGCGGGGGTGACGCTGGCGATTTTGGCGGCAAGGGCGCGGGCCGCGCGGGCCAGGGTGGGATCTGCGCCCTCGGCGACCAGACGGATGCCAAGGCGCAGCGCCTCGATCTCTTGGGCGTTCAGCATCATCGGGGGCAGTGTGATGGGCGCGCGCAGGATATAGCCGACGCCGCGTTCGCCTTCGACCGGCATGCCCGAGGACATCAAGGTGGCCATGTCGCGCCAGATGGTGCGTTCCGACACGGCCAGACGCGCCGCGATTTCAGAGGCGCGGTGCAAACGCCCGTCGCGCAAAATCTGAATCAGGTCGAACAGGCGGTCTGTGCGTTTCATGGGATCATAGTGGGCAGGCCTGCGCCGGGGTCAAGAAAAATTCGGTCAGGCAACTGACAGATTACTGTCAGGTACCCCGCGATTTCCTTATATTTCCCGCTGCTTGTCCGCAAAGCGTGCTACCGCCTTGGCGCGCGCTTCGATAGCGTTTGTGCAGAAGGTCGCGGGATGCGTGGCCAAGAGATAGGGAAATTGAACATGCATATGATGGGTCCGTTTCAGCTGTTGCTGGTGGCTGTTGTCGTGTTGGTCTTGTTTGGCCGGGGCAAAGTGTCGAATCTGATGGGCGAAGTCGGCAAGGGCATTTCCGCCTTCAAGAAGGGCGTCGGCGAGGGCGCTGCAGAAGTGAAAGCGGCTGCGGATGCCGAAATGAATGCTGTGGCCAAGGACGTGACGCCCGCGGACAGCGAAACCAAAGACAAAGTCTGAGCGTAAACGTTCAGAAAGAGGGCAGAACACATGTTGGATGTCGGCTGGACCGAATTATTGGTGATCGGCGTCGTTGCCCTATTGGTGATTGGCCCCAAGGATTTGCCGGAAATGTTTCGGCAGATCGGGCGTTTTACCGCCAAGATGCGGTCGATGGCGCGGGATTTTCAGCGCGCCATGGACGAGGCGGCCAAGCAGGCCGGGGTGGCCGATGTGGCCAAGGACCTGCGCAACGCGGCCAATCCCAAATCGATGGGGATGGATGCGATGAAATCGGCCGCCGACAAGTTTGAAAAGTGGGACCCGCTGAAGAACGCGGCCAAGCCAAGCGTGGTGCAAAGCAGTGCCACGATCAAGGGACCGCTGGTTCCTGCGCCCATTCCGGCCAATCCGGTTCTGGCGGCAGCGCCCGTTGTGACCGCCGCCCCCGAGACCGCCGGCGGTGTTGCCCAGACGGCCGCTGCGGCGCCGGTTGGCGCGTCGGCGACCGCCGAGGTGGGCCCTGCGACGCAGGCGCTGTACGAAAAGCAGGCTGCCAAGGCGGCGGCGTACCGCGAATACAGCGCCAAGTTGAAATCCATCGAAGACGGAACAGCAGCGCCCACCGAGGCGGCGGCGACACCCAAAGCGGCGGCGAAACCGAAGGCGGCCGCAAAACCCAAGGCCGCAAGTGCCGAGAAGAAAACAAGCATCTCTGCGGCGGATGACAGTGCGGCTGCGAAACCTGCGCGGCGCAGCGCCGCCAAGAAAAAGGCCGATGAGGCATGACACAGACCGACGATATCGACGATTCCGCAGCGCCGCTGCTGGAACATTTGCGCGAATTGCGCACGCGGATCATGTATTCGCTGGGCGCGTTCTTGCTGTGCTTTTTTATCGCCTATGCGGTCTGGCAGCCCATCTTCAATATCTTGTCGCATCCTATGTGTCAGGTGATGACAGAACGCGGCGAGCAGTGCCAATTGGTGCTGATCAAGATGCAAGAAGGGTTTTTCGTGGCCCTTCGCATCGGAATGTGGGGCGGGTTTGCCTTGGCCTTTCCGCTGATCGCCTATCAGATGTGGCGGTTTGTGGCGCCGGGTTTGTACAAATCTGAAAAGAACGCCTTCTTGCCGTTCTTGTTGGCGTCACCCTTGATGTTCATTCTGGGCGGATCGGTGGCCTATTTCCTGATCCTGCCTTGGGCGTTTCAATTCTTTCTGGGCTTTCAGGACAGCTTTAAAACGGCGGTGGAGACTGGCGGCGGGTTGGCGCAGGCGACGGGGGGCGTGGTTTTCCAAGGCTCGATGGAAGCGTATCTGTCCTTGACCATGACTTTTGTGATGGCTTTTGGTCTGTGTTTTCAGCTGCCAGTCTTGTTGACCCTGATGGGGCGGGCGGGGCTGATTTCGGCGCGGGGCCTGAAGGCGACGCGCAAATATGCCATCGTCGCCATTTTGGCGGTGTCGGCCATGGTGACGCCGCCCGATGTGATGAGCCAGCTGATCATGTTTGCCGCCGTTTATCCTTTGTACGAAATCTCGATCTTTCTGATCGCCCGGTTTGAACGCAAGCGCGAAAAAGAACTGCGCGCCGAAGGGCTGTGGGTGGATGACGAGGACGAAACCGCATGATCGGATCCGGGGATAGCCCGGCGTTGATCGCGATCGCGCAGGCGCTGGAGCGGTTGGCCCCGGCGCCGATGCCTGCACCGGATTTCACCGCCGAAGCCTATGTCTGGCATACATCGCCAGATCGGCTGGAGCCTGTGGCGCGGGTATCGCGGGTGGATCTGGCGCTGTTGGTTGGGATCGAGCGGGCGCGCGAGACGCTTGTGGCCAACACGCGGCAGTTTGCGCGCGGCATGGGGGCCAATAACGCGCTTTTGTGGGGCTCTCGTGGGATGGGGAAATCCAGTCTGGTCAAATCGGTTCATGCCGCCATCCGGGCCGAAGGCTATGATCTGAAGATTGTGGAACTTTCGCGGGAAGACCTGCCTTCGGTGCACCGACTTTTGGGGCATTTACGGGCATCGTCGCATCGGTTCATCCTGTTTTGCGATGATCTGTCATTCAGCCATGATGATCAGCATTACAAATCGCTGAAGGCGGTGCTGGATGGGGGTATTGAGGGGCGGCCCGAGAATGTGTTGTTCTATGCCACCTCGAACCGGCGGCATCTGATGCCACGCGACATGATCGAAAACGAAACGCAGGCGGCGATCCATTCCACCGAAGCGGTTGAAGAAAAGGTATCGTTGTCGGATCGGTTCGGGCTGTGGCTTGGCTTTCATCCGTGCAGTCAGGATGATTATCTGAACATGATCGCGGGCTATGTCGCGGCGCATGGGCTGGTCATTCCGGCCGATCGGCTGCGCGCGGAAGCGATTGAATGGCAGGCGACGCGGGGGGGGCGGTCGGGCCGGGTGGCGTGGCAATTCTTCTGTGATCTGGCCGGGCGCGAGGGGTTGGCGCTGTAAAAGCAGCGCGGGGCCTTGCAACTGGGCGCGGCAGACCTGACAATAGAAGAACCATGTATATTGAAATCCTGATCGTTGCTGCGCTGATCGCATTGAATGGGCTTTTGGCCCTGTCGGAATTGGCCATCGTTTCGGCGCGCCCGGCGCGGTTGAAGCCGCTGGAGGGTAAGAACCGAGGCGCCACGCAGGCCCTTCGGCTTGCGGAAAATCCGGGCCGGTTCCTGTCGACCGTGCAGATCGGGATCACCTTGGTGGGCATTTTGTCGGGTGCGTTTTCGGGCGCAACGCTGGGCCTGCGGATGGCCAATTTTCTGACGGCGCGCGGGGTGGATCCGGATTGGGCGAGCACCCTGGGCACCGGCGGCGTTGTGGTGGTGCTGACCTATTTTTCGCTGATCATCGGGGAATTGGTGCCAAAGCAATTGGCGCTGCGCAATCCCGAAGGGTTGGCGGTGCGGATGGCGCCGGCCATGTCGGTCTTGTCGCGGGTGGCGGCCCCTTTGGTGTGGCTGTTGGAACGGTCTGGGTTTCTTGTGCTGATGGTGATTGGGCAAAAGGCGGATCAGACCACGAAGGTCACCGAAGAAGAGGTGCATCTGATCTTGACCGAGGCCCATGAAGGCGGCGTTCTGGAAGAGGGCGAGCGCAGCATGATGGCCGGGGTGATGCGGCTTGGCGACCGATCGGCCCGCGCCTTGATGACACCGCGTCAGGATCTGGACATGCTGGATCTGGAGGGGACCTCGGCCGAAACCATTGCCGCGATCCGGCGGATCGGGCGGCCGCGCATGCCGGTGATCAGCCGCGCCACGGGCGAGGTTTTGGGCATTGTCACCTTGACGGATGCCTTCAACGCCTTGTCCCGCCGCGAACCTTTGGTCGTCAAGACTTTACTGCGCGAGGTTCCTGTCATCTCGGATCAGGCGGACGCCTTGGATGTGATCGAGGTTTTGCAGAAATCGGCCGACAATCTGGCGCTGGTGTATGATGAATACGGACATTTCGAGGGGATTGTGACGACCTCGGATGTTTTGTCGGCGATCACCGGGTCGGAAATGGCGATTGACGGGGACGAGCCGGCACTTGTGGCGCGCGCGGACGGCAGCCTTTTGATTTCGGGCTGGATGCCGGTGGATGAGTTTTGCGACCGGATGGGGCTGAACCGCGCGTTGGCGGGGGAGTATGACACGGTGGCGGGGCTGGTTCTGCACCAGATGCGCCGCATGCCGCAGTTGGGCGAAGAGTTCATCGCCGAAGGGTTCCGCTTTGAGGTGATCGATATGGACGGCCTGCGCATCGACAAGGTGCTCGTCACCCAGATCCCCCTAGAAGACTAGGGCCGCGGCCCGTCGGCTATTGCAGGTATTTCATCGGATCGGCGGATTCGGCCCCTTGGCGAACCTCGAAGTGAAGGAAGGCCGGATCGCCGGCTTTGACCTTGGCAATGGTCTGGCCGCGCGCGACGGTATCGCCCTTTTTCACCGAAACTGCATCGACCCCGGCATAAACCGTCAAAAGGCCGCCATCGTGGCGCAGAACGATGATGGGGGTTCCCGAGGTGTCGGCGGTGATGGCGGCGACGCTGCCGGCGGCGGCCGCCTTGACGGCGGTTCCGGCGGGCGCGGCAATATCGATGCCGTCATTCTTGCCCTTGGAATAGGGACGGATGATCTTGCCATCGGTTGGCATGGCAAAGGCGGCGGCGCTGGCAACGGTTCGGGTATCGTCCAGTTCGGGTGAGGCGGGTTCGGCCTGCTTGGCCTCGGCGGCCGCTTCGGCGGCGGGGACGGTCTTTTCATCGGGCAGGGGTTCTGAGGCCGAGGGAGGCTGCGGCGTGGGGCTGCCGGTTCCGGGGGCGGTCACGGTTTGCGGCTGCGTTTCGGGTTCTGCGATCACCGGGGCGGGCGCGCTGCCTGTGGGGATGATCAAGACCTGACCTTCGCGCACGGCCAGATCGGGGCCAAGGCCGTTCCAATCTGCCAAGGCTTTGGCTGACACATTATAGGTGCGCGCGATGGTAAAGGCGGTCTCGCCGCGCTTGACCTGATGGCGCAAGGGTTCGTCGCCGGTGGGGGCCACGGGGGCGGCCCCAAGGGATTGCCCGGTGATCGCGCCTGACCCATCGACGCGGTCGAGCGCGCTGGAGGCAAGGGCCGTCACATCAACAGCGGGGGAAATGCCGGTGGCCATGCCCGGCGCGGTGCCGACATTGCCCGGAAGGGCCAACACTTCGCCCTCGCGCAGCGGATCGGTGGGGTTCAGCGCGTTGAAGGCGGCAACATCGCCGGCGGCGAGGCCCACCCGTTGGGCCACGGTTGCCACGGTATCGCCTTGCCGGGCGACGGCCACCTGATAGGTGGGATAGGAAATCACGCCGCGGCTGTCAGCAGAGGGCCGATTGTTTGCTGCCGCCGTGGCCGCACCGGTGGTGTCAAAATTGTCAGAGCGCAGATCCCAATCCATGCCGGAATTGTCACAGGCGCTGGTCAACAGCAGGGCCATCAGCCCGGCAGCCTTTAACGGAAGGTAGGAAGAAATCTGCATCTTAATTTGCCCCGCTGAATGTACCGGGTTAGCCCCGGCTTGTTGTTCTATTCGCCGCCCAGTCCTTCAACCAATGGCACAAAACGCACCGGACGCAACTCTTCATAGTCGAACCCGGTTTCGCTGCGCGTCACCTTGATCAAACTTTGCACGGTATCGGATTGCCCCACGGGCAGCACCATTATACCGCCGATCTTCAGTTGCGCCAAGAGCGGGCCGGGGGGGTCTTCGGCGGCGGCGGTCACGATAATGCGATCAAAGGGGGCCTGATCGGGAAGACCAAAGGAGCCGTCGGCCACCATGGGGGTGATATTGACCATTCCCATATCGCGAAAAAGATCCCCCGCCTCGCGCACAAGGCGCTTGAAGCGGTCGACGGTATAGACGCGCCGGGCCAGTTGGCTGAGGATGGCCGCCTGATAGCCGGATCCTGTGCCCACCTCCAGCACGGTGTCGCGCGGTTGCACATTCAAGGACTGGGTCATCAGACCCACGACCGACGGCTGGCTGATGGTCTGCCCGCAGGCAATGGGCAGGGGCATGTCTTCATAGGCGCGTTCCGCGAACAGGCCTTTGACGAAAAGACCACGGTCCACCCGTTCCATGGCCGTCAGCACCCGGGAATCGGTCACCCCGCGCGAGCGCAGCGCGAAAAGAAAGCGCATCTTGCGTTCTGCCAGGGTCTGCGGTTCCTGAGGCAGATCGTCGTCGATCATGCCAAGCGTGCCTCAAGATCTTTAAGAACCTCATGCGCGGTCAGATCGCAGCGCAGGGGCGTGACGGCGATATACCCTTCGACATTGGCCGTCACATCGGTGCCCGGCAGGGTGGGTTTTGCCTGCTCGCCGCCCTTGATCCACAAGAATTGGCGGCCGCTGGGCGAGGTGTGGGGATCGAGGGAAAAGGCTGTGTAGCGCCGAAAACCCTGCGAGGCCACTTTGGTGCCTTTGACATCTGCGGCCGGGACGGGCGGGAAGTTGACGTTGTAAAACAGGCGGTAATCGGCGTCGTCCCACAGGGCCTTGTCCAGAAGCTGGCGCACCAAAGCCGCGCCAAGCTGCGCGGCGGCATCAAAGGGATCGTCGAGCTGCGCATTGGCCGGGCCAAAGAACTGCGACAGGGCGATGGATTTGATCCCATGCAGCGCCCCTTCGATGGCCGCGCCGATGGTGCCCGAATACAGCACGTTTTCGCCCGCGTTATTGCCCCGGTTGACCCCGGAGAGGATCAGATCGGGTTTGGCGTCTTTCATGACATGATACAGGCCCGCCAGAACACAATCGGCCGGGCTGCCTTCGGCCGCAAAGCGGCGCGGCCCAAGTTCGGCGATCATGGTGGGATGCGTGTAGCTGATGCAATGGCCCACGCCCGATTGTTCGAAGGCGGGGGCCACTGTCCAGACCTCGCCGGTCGGCCCGGCGATTTCGGTGGCAATCTTGTGCAAAACCTGCAGGCCGGGCGCATTGATGCCGTCGTCGTTGGTGATCAGAATACGCATGTCGCCCCCTTGATTGCCCCCCTGATTAGACCATGGGGCGCAGGGCGGCAAGCGCCGGGATGCGGCCTAGTCGCCGGTAACCGCCATCTGGGCCAAACGGACCAAAGTGCCGTGCAGATCCGCATCGGAGGTCAAGGGATTAAGGGTACACAGGCGCAGAACCGATCGCCCCTGGATCGAGGTTGAGGATAGGGTGGCCCAGCCATCATCGGTCAATTGAGCAACGAGACGGGCGTGGTCTTTGGGCCCGGCGCCGCGGCGTGCGAAGGTGACGATGCCCAATTTGGCGGCGGTGACCAATTCCCAGGTTTTGGGTTGCGCTTCGACCATGGCTTGGGCGCGGGCCGCGATATCCATTCCGGCCTGAATGGCGGCGGCGATCTTGACCGAACCGTGGGTTTTGAAGGTAAGCCAGAGTTTGAGCGCCCGGGTTTTGCGGGAAAGTTCAAGCGAGCGGTTGAACAGATCGACCTGATCTTCGCCGCCCATCACGTCTTTGAGGTATTCCGGGCTCATCGCGAAGGCGCGTTCCAATGCGCCGGGGTGGCGCACCAGAACGACGCCGCAGTCATAGGGTTGGAACAGCCATTTGTGGGGGTCGATCACAAGGGAATCGGCCAATTCCATGCCGGCCAAATCTTGTGCGCCTTGGACTGTCATTGCGGCGGGGCCGCCATAGGCGCCATCGACGTGCAGCCACAAATCTTCGCGGCGGGCCAGATCGGCAATCTGGGGCAGCGGATCGACCGCGCCGGTGTTGGTGGTTCCGGCGTTGCCGATGATCATCACCGGTTTGCGCCCCGCCGCACGGTCTTCGGCGATGGCGGCTTTCAGGGTGGCCAGATCGTATTCTTGCTGCGCGTTGGTTTTCAGAACGCGGATATCGTCCAGACCAAGGCCCGCGGCGGTAAGATTGCGTTTAAGCGACGAGTGGGTTTGATCGTTCATATAGACCACGCCGCGCCCCTTGGCGGCGAAGGCAGCGGCGAAGGCGGTGAAATTGGCCAGCGAGCCGCCCGAGACGATGATGCCTTGCGTGCCTTCGGGCATGCCAAGGGCTTGGCGCAGCCAGTCGATCACGATCAATTCGGTCACGGCCGTGCCCGAACCGCCCACCCAAGAGGTGGCAATGGTGTTGAAGCCGGTACCCAGCCAGTCGCCCAAGATGCCGGTAAAGGCGGCAGGCGAGGGAACGCGCGCAAAATAGCGCGGGTGATCGCCGTGCTGCTGTTTGGGCACGACATGGGTGCGCAACATGGCAAGCGCATCTGCGGCGTCAAAAGGGCCCTGCGGCACCGGCCCGCCGATCACGGATTCAAGGCTGGCGCGGTCTGTCACCTCGATCGCCTTTTCGTCGGCGCGGCCCACGAGGTGATCAATCACCATATCGACCATCTGATGACCCAAGGCGCGCATTTCCGCCTCGGCCATGCCCAAAGTATCGCTGTCGCGCTGATTGGTCATGGCTTACTCCACATCAAACTTGACGCCCTGCGCCAAAGGCAAGGATCGGCCATAGTTGATGGTGTTGGTGGCGCGGCGCATATAGGCCTTCCAGGCATCCGAGCCGGATTCGCGCCCGCCGCCGGTTTCCTTTTCCCCGCCAAAGGCACCGCCAATTTCGGCGCCCGAGGGGCCAATATTGACATTGGCAATGCCGCAATCGGACCCGCGGGCCGACAGGAAGGTTTCCGCCTCGCGCAGATCGAGGGTGAAGATCGACGAGGACAGGCCTTGCGGCACGTCATTGTGCAGATCGAGCACCGCATCAAAGTCTGTGTATTTCATCACATACAGGATGGGCGCGAAGGTTTCTTCGCAGACCGGGCCGGTCTGGGCCGGCATTTCCACCAAGGCGGGGCGGGCATAATAGGCATCATCGCCGGCGATCATCACGCGGTCACCCCCGGTGACGGTGCCGCCCTGCGTGGCGGCCGCCGCCAATGCCGCCTGCATCTTGTCAAAGGCCATCTTGTCGACCAGCGGCCCGACGAGCGTGCCTGCTTCGAGCGGGTTTCCGACTTTGACCGACAGATAGGCCTTTTTCAAACGCGGCACGAGCGTGTCATAGACCGAAGCGTGCACGAACAAGCGCCGCAGTGTCGTGCAGCGCTGTCCGGCGGTGCCCATGGCGGCGAAGGCGACGCCGCGCAGGGTCAGATCCAGATCAGCGGTGGGGGAGACGATGGCCGCATTGTTGCCGCCCAGTTCCAAGAGCGAGCGACCAAAGCGGGTAGCCACGCGCGGGCCGACCTGTCGGCCCATGGCCGTAGACCCCGTGGCCGACACCAGCGGCACGCGCGGGTCATCAACCAGTACCTCGCCCACATCGCGGGCCCCGCAGATCAACTGGGCCAGACCCGCCGGCACGTCATGGCCTGCGGCGCGGAACCGATCGATTGCGGCATTCAAGGTGGCCTGTGCCCCGATGGCCGAGAGCAAAGACTTTTCCGAGGGCTTCCAGACCACGGCATTGCCGCAGACCAAGGCCAGCGCGGTGTTCCACGACCAGACGGCGACCGGGAAGTTGAAGGCCGAAATCACCCCGATAACACCCAGAGGATGCCAGGTTTCCATCATGCGGTGTTCGTTCCGCTCGGATGCGATGGTCAGCCCGTAGATCTGGCGCGACAGGCCGACTGCGAAATCACAGATATCGATCATTTCTTGAACTTCACCAAGGCCTTCCGAGGTGATCTTGCCGACTTCTATCGACACGATCTGACCCAAGGCGTCCTTGTGCTTGCGCAGCTCTTCAGCCCAAAGGCGCACCAATTCGCCGCGCAGGGGCGCGGGTTTGACGCGCCAGGCCTTGAAGGCGGCATGGGCCGCACCGATGGCATCGGTGGTTTGGGCGGGGCTTGCCGCAGGAATTTGGGCCAGAACCTCGCCCGTGATGGGAGAGCGGGCGGCGATCTGACCGCCAGAGAAGGCCGCAGGGGCAACACCCATGCTGGTCAACAAATTTTTGATATCAGCGGCATAGGTCATGATCTTGATCCTTTTTCTTAACTTTGGCGGGCCTAAAGGCGATCGCCAACCAGATGGGCGATGGTTGCCCCTTGTTCATAATAAGCCTCGCGCAAGGCGCGCAAAGACCGCTCGTGCGGGTTGATGGCCGGTAAGGGCATGTCGTCGGCGGGGCGTTGGCCCATCACATGTTCCGCCAGGCAGCGGCCAAAGACCGTGCCCGGGCCGATGCCGCGACCGTTGTAGCCGGAGATGGCCACGATATTGCGGTCCAACTGGTGGAAACCGGGCAGGTTGTTTTCGGTCATGCCGATCTGGCCGAACCAGTGCGCCTCAAACTCTACCGACTTCAAGCTGGGGAACAACCGGGCGAGCGCGCGGCGGGACCAGCCCTCGTGCACGGTGGCGCCTGCGCCTTTAAGCGCGCCGACGGACCCAAAGATCAGTCGACCCAGCGCGTCGAACCGGTAGGACGACAAGATTTCCTTGGTATCCCAAGCCCCTTGGCCGCCGGGCAGGATGGCACCGCGCTGCGCCGCTGTCAAAGGCCGGGTGGCAAAATTGAAATAGGGCAGATGCACCTGACGGCCGCGCAATTCTGCAAAGGGGCCATGGGCATAGGCATCACCTGCCATGATCACCCAAGTGGCGGTGACGTGACCCTGCGGGGTGGTGACGCGCCAGCCATTTGCGCCGGGTTCAATCCCCGTCACGGGGCTTTGGCCGTGAATATGCGCGCCGGCGGCCAAGGCCGCCTTGGCAAGGCCCCGGGCATAGGCCAGTGGCTGTATGGTGCCGGCCCGAAGATCCAGTAGCGCGCCATGATATGCCGTGGAGCCCACGCGCTCGGCCGTTTGCTGGCGCGACAACAATTGCACCGGCGCGCCGCGTGCCAGCCATTGGCGTTCGCGTTCCGCCAGTTCGGCCAGACCTTTGGCATCATTGGCACAGTGCAAGGTGCCCACGAGGTTCGCCTCGCAGGGGATGGCGTGTTTGGCGACGCGGGCCCAGACCTCGGCCGGGGCATTGCCCAGAAGATCCAGAACGCGGTTGCCATAAAGCGGCCCAAGACCTTCGATCACGGCTTCGGGCATGACCCACATCCCGGCATTGACGAGACCGACATTGCGGCCCGCGCCGCCATAGCCCGGTTCAACCGCTTCGATCAGGCGGACAGAAACGCCCGCTTCGGCCAGCGTCAAGGCGGCAGACATGCCGGTATAGCCCGCGCCAACGATGGCCACCTCGGCCTGGGCGGCGCCGACCAAGGGGGGGCAGGGCGGCAGCGGCGGGGCTGTCATTTCCCACAGGCCGTGGGATTGGGGGTCATTCTGCATGGGTCTGGTCCGATGGGGCTGTGCCAACAGTTAGGCTTGTCTTTGGGGGAAAGCCAAGCAAGGATTGCGCGAGACTTTATTCTGAAATGGAATGACATGGCCCGCGAACCCCGACGATTTCTGCCGCCCACCGCCTATTTGCGGGCGTTTGAGGCGGCAGCGCGCACCGGATCGGTGACGTTGGCCGCGCGTGAGTTGTCGCTGACGCAAAGCGCGGTCAGCCGGCAGATCATCGCGCTGGAGCAGCAGTTGGGGGTGGAGTTGTTCCACCGCGAGCGTCAGACGATTCGCCTGACGCTGGCTGGCGATGCCTATGCCCGGGAGATCCGAGAGGCGCTGCGGCGTATCGCGGCAGCCTCGTTGACGCTGCGCGCCAATCCGGCGGGGGGCAGCCTGAGTTTGGCCTGTTTGCCCACGTGGGGCGCCCGGTGGTTGGCGCCGCGTCTTCCGGGGTTCTTGAACACCACGCCGGGGGTGACGGTGAATGTCCTGACACGGCTGGTTCCCTTTGATTTTGCGCGCGATCCCTTTGACGCCGCGATTCATTTTGGCGCGCCCGATTGGCCGGGGGCCCGGATGATGCGGTTGCACCGCGAATGGGTGATGCCGATGTGCAGCCCGGCCATGAAGGCAGAGTTTCGCTTTCAATCGGCGGCCGATCTGCGCCGCGCGCCGCTGTTGCATCTGGACAGCCGCCCGGACGCCTGGGAGCGGTATCTGGCGCAGATGGGTGCCCCCTTTGACGATGTTCAAGGGGCGCTTTTTGATCAGTTTGCAACCTTGTCGGCGGCGGCGGGGGCCGGACTCGGGGTGGCGCTGTTGCCGATGATCCTGACAGAGGAGGAGCGCGCTGCGGGCCGTTTGGTGCCTGCGATTGATCAGCCCGTGCAAAGTGAGGCGGCCTATTACCTTGTCTGGCCGGCCGAGCGAGAAGCGCACCCGCCCCTTGTGGCGTTTCGCGCCTGGATCGCGGGCCACTGCGCCGATTAGGGGCGCGGTTGGCGCGCGGAGGCCAGAACCGAGGTGATCATTCCGGCGATGACAAACAGCATGGCGGCGGCGGGCAGGGCGGGGGTGAACGCGTCACGCACAAGGGCGCCGCCGGTTTTGGCCCCGACGGCCTGACCCAGATAGACGACGGAGGTGTTCATGGCGACGGTGGCCGAGGCGAGGGCGGGGGCCAGCGCAACGAGGCGGCCTTGTTGAAAAGAGTTCACCGCAAAGCCGCCGATCTGCCACAGGCAGACCGCGCCCAGCAGCACCCAATACTGCCCCCAAAACGCCCAGATCAGGCCCATGGCGACCAAAACGAGGACCATGCTGGCCATGGCGCCCCGCGCGGCCCCGATGCGCGTGGCGAACCGGGCGACCGCGATATTGCCGGCCACGCCGCAGATGCCGCCTGCCAGAAAGGTCAGCGCGATCTGGGAAACAGAGGCGCCATAGACCTTTGCCAGAACCGGCGTCATGTAAATGAAGACCGAGGTTTGGCCCGAACCCACAAGAAGCGTCACGGCAAGCACCAGTAGCAAACGCCAATCCGTGAGAACCTGAACCCAAGAGGACAGCCGCAAGGGGGCGACTTTCAGACCCTTGGGAACGGTCAGCCAGACGCTGATCACGCCCACAGCAGACAGGCCCGCCATGCACAGATAGGTGCCGCGCCAGCCGATCCAATCGCCCAAGAGCGTGCCCAAGGGGATTCCCAGAACCGAGGCGAGGGACCAGCCGATGAAAATGAAGGCGATCGCGCCGCCGCGCTGTGCGGGGGGAACCAGCAACCCGACCGTGGCCGCCGCTTGCGGGGTAAAGATCGCGGCCCCGGCCACGGTGATCGCCCGAAAGACCAAAATGAGGGAAAAGCTGGGCGACAGGGCCGCGCCGATATGGCCCACGACATAAAGCATCAGGGCGGTGGCCAGCAAAAACCGCCGGTCAATGCCCGAGGTGAACCCGGCCACCAAGGGGGCGCCCAGACCCACAACCATACCGCCGACAAAGCTGAGCAAACCCGCTGTGGGCGCGTCGAGCCCCAGATCTGCCATGAAAACGTTCAAAAGCCCGGCGGGCAGCATGATTCCGGTGCCGATGATCAGATTGCCGAACAGAAAGCTCCACAAAGCGGGAGGGGTTTTGGGCTTGGGCATTGGGGGCTTTCACAGGGTCGGGGTTTGGGCATTCGCCATGATTTTCTGGGCAACACGCGATTGCAGGCGCAACAGATAACGGTCGTGGATCCCGCGTTTTTGCAGATGGGACACAGTGTTCAGCAGATATTCGGCCATGGGTCCGCGATCACCTGCCGCGGTGGACAGGCTGGTGATCACCTGATCTTCGCAGGCCCCGCGGGCATAGGCTGCTGCCCGGCGGTCAATGGGAAACAAAAGCGCGGTCACCGGGCCGTCATCGGTTTGAACCTTTGACCAGCGCGGGGCATAGGCGGCCGGGCGCAGGGGCATTTCACGCCGCAAAAGGGCGATGAGATCTTGCCG
>CANHLE010000046.1 GCA_947461435.1 Paracoccaceae bacterium
ATGTCTTTCAACAGGTCAACTTCAGACGGCCCTGCAGGGGCGGCAGGCGCCTCGGCCTTCTTTGGCATCATTTTGTTCATCGCCTTGACCAGCATGAACACCACAAAGGCAATGATCACGAAATTGATCAGCGCGGTGATGAAGGCGCCATAGGCAAAGACGGCCGCACCAGATTCTTTGGCTGCTGCCAGCGACGCCGGGGCGGTGCCCGACAAGTCGATGAACATGTCCGAAAAATTCACGCCGCCCAAGATCAGTCCGATAATCGGATTGATCAAATCGCTGACGAGGCTGGTCACAATCGCCGTAAACGCGGCGCCAATGATGATACCAACCGCAAGGTCCATCACGTTGCCCTTCATAATGAAGGCTTTGAATTCTTTAATCATACTGCAGTTCCCTTGTCCTGTTTTTGCCTAATAGGCCCAGTTTTGTTACAATCTTGACTTGCAAATCCTGCAAGCAGAAACCGCTTTACAGGAAAAACATATTTTTTTTAAGAAAATTCTTTGTATCGCCTGCCTTGGCACCGCCGGCATCTACCCGTGACAACGCCCGGACTACGCGCGGGGGGCGGCGGCCCGGCGCAAACGATCATTGATCGCCCGGCCCAATCCAACCTCGGGGATCGGTGCAATCGCAATGCGCCTGCCCGGACCCGCTAGGTCATCGGCGTGCCGCAGCAGATGAAACATCTGCGCTGCGGCTTCGATCAGGTCCCCGCTGGCAGACAGGGTCAAGGGCCCCCCGACCGCGCCAAAGCCAATCATCACCTCACCGTGCTGCGCCTCAAAAGCATTCAGGCGCAGCCCCGCCGCGGGGGCATAGTGGCTGGCCAATTGCCCCGGCGCATTCGGCCGCGTCTCATCACCGCCAAGGCTCAGCGGCCCCAAAACCGCTTCCAACTCTTCGGCGGCAATTCCGCCGGGCCGCAAAAGATGCGGCACAGGCCCGTCCAGACCGATAATCGTGCTTTCCAACCCGACCGCACAGGCGCCGCCATCCACCACGGCGTCAATGCGCCCCGAAAGGCCCTGCAGCACATGCGCGGCGCGGGTGGGCGAAATCCGGCCCGAAGGATTGGCCGACGGTGCGGCCAGCGCGCCTCCAAAGGCGTGAAGCAGCGCCAAGGCCACCCGATGAGAAGGCAGGCGCAGCGCAACGGACCCCAGCCCCGCCGTCACCAAAGGCGCCAAACCCGATCCCGCCCGCATCGGCAGAACAAGGGTCAACGGGCCCGGCCAGAACCGCGCCGCAAGATCGCGCGCCCGCGCATCGAAAACCGCAAACCGCTCCGCCATCTCCAGATCGGCCACATGAACGATCAAAGGGTTGAAATGCGGGCGGCCCTTCGCCGCAAAGATGCCAGCAACAGCGCGGTCCTGTGTGGCATCGGCGCCCAGCCCATAGACGGTCTCGGTTGGAAAGGCGACAAGCCCCCCCGCCCGCAAGAGTGCGGCTGCGGCGATCAGATCTTTCGGCTCAGCGCTCAGGGTTTGGGTCATGTCGGGCTTTTGACGCAGCGTAGGGGTTGAACTGTCAGGGTCCATCGCTCAGGTCTAACACAGACCGCAGCGGTTATGGCATGTGCCATGGCGCATAGCCGCCCTTGTTCCATTTGCCAAGTCGAGGAAATGTGATGCCCTACCGTGCCCCGCTGGATGATTTTCACTTTGTGTTGTCACAGGTCGTCGGATTTGGCCGCGTGGCGGCAACAGACCGATTTGCTGATGCCGGCCCCGAGACGGTCGAGGCCATCTTGGCAGAGGCCGCCAAACTGTCAGAACACACGCTCGCCCCGTTGAACCGTATGGGCGACAAACACCCCGCGCGCCTTGAAAACGGCAGTGTGCGCACCTCTCCGGGCTTTGCCGAAGGCTTTCACGCCATCGCGCAAGGCGGGTGGCTTGGCATGTCGGCCAGCCCGGCAGTGGGCGGCATGGGCCTGCCCATTACCCTGACCACCTGCGTGAACGAGATGATGGGTTCGGCCTGCTTGGCCCTTCAACTGAACCCTTTGATGACGCAGGGCCAGATCGAGGCGTTGGAACATCACGCCAGCGAGGCGATCAAGACGCTTTATATCCCAAAGCTGATCAGCGGCGAATGGTGCGGCACGATGAACCTGACCGAATCGCAGGCTGGCAGCGATGTGGGCGCGCTGCGCACCAAGGCCGAGCGGAACGACGATGGCACCTACGCCATCACCGGACAAAAAATCTATATCTCGTGGGCTGACAGCGATTTTGCCCAGAACATCTGCCATCTCGTGCTGGCCCGATTGCCCGATGGCGGCGAAGGGACCAAAGGCATCAGCCTGTTCATGGTTCCCAAGATCTTGCCAAATCCCGATGGCACCCTCGGCGCGCGCAATGCGGTGAGCGTCGTCAGCCTTGAACACAAGTTGGGACTGCACGGATCGCCCACCGCCGTGATGCAATATGACGGGGCGACAGGCTGGATGGTAGGAGAGCCGCACAAAGGCATGGCGGCCATGTTCACCATGATGAACAACGCCCGTCTGGGGGTGGGCGTTCAGGGCGTCTCTGTGGCCGAAGGCGCCTTTCAGCACGCCTTGGCCTATGCTTTGGGCCGCAAGCAAGGGCGCACAGCCCTTGGAACGGGCACGATCGTGGATCATGCCGACGTGCGCCGCATGCTGGGCCTGATGAAAGCACAGGTTTTTGCCGCGCGCTGCATCGCGCTATCCTGCGCGGTCTCCATCGACATGGCTCAGGCGACCGGTGATGCCGCATGGTTGGCGCGGGCGGCGCTTTTGACGCCGATCAACAAATCCTTCGGAACCGAAACCGGGATCGAGGTGGCGCAAATGGGAATCCAAGTGCATGGCGGCATGGGATTTATCGAAGAAACCGGCGCGGCGCAGTTTGGCCGCGATGTTCGCGTCACCGCCATTTACGAAGGCACCAACGGCATTCAGGCGATGGATCTTGTCGGACGCAAGATGATGGACGGAGGCGATGCCGCCTTTCGTCTGATCGACGACCTTCAAGCTCAGGCCGAGGCCGCCCGCGCCGTCCTGCCCGATCTGTCACAAGAGGTCTGGGCCGCCGCCGAGGCGCTGCGCGAGACAACCGAAGCTTTGGTTGGCCTTGCCATGGATGACCGATTTGCGGCCGCCGTCCCGTATCAGCGGGCTTTTGCCTTGGTGCTGGCCGGGCATTTTCACCTGAAGGCGGCCTTGGCCGACCCCGCCCGCCTGCCCTTGGCGCGCCTCGCCATCCGGCGCTTGATGCCCGATTATGCGCCCTTGCTGGGCCAGGTGCGCGAAGGCGCCGACAGCCTGTACGCCCTCACGCCCGCGGCTTTGGGCGCATGAGCGGTCTGATCACCTATCCCTGGCCAAATCCGCCCGCCGAAGGCGCTGCGACGGAACTGGCCGAAGGCGTGCTGTGGATGCGTCTGCCCCTGCCCATGGCGCTTGATCACGTCAATATCTACGCTTTGGCCGATCCCGATGGCTGGACCGTGATCGACACGGGCATGAATTCGGGCAAATCCCGCGCGATTTGGCAGGCGCTTCTGGCCGGCCCTTTGGCGGGAAAATCGGTGGTACGGGTGGTCTTGACCCACCACCACCCCGACCATGCCGGCCTTGTTGGCTGGTTTCAGGCCCAAGGCGCCGAGGTGATCAGCACCCGAACGGCGTGGCTTTACGCGCGCATGCTGACGCTGGATGTCCAAGATCGCCCCACCGCCCCGTCCTTGCTGTTTTACCAGCGCGCCGGTACCCCGGCGGCGCTGTTGCAGGTCAAGGCGGAAAAACGGCCCTTCAACTTTGCCGATGTCGTAGCCCCCATGCCCCTTGGGTTCACCCGGATCGACGAAGGCTCTGTCCTCACCCTCGCCGGGCGGCGCTGGCGCGTGCGCATCGGACATGGCCATGCGCCCGATCATGCCACATTATGGAGCGAGGATGACAATCTGATCCTCGGCGGCGATCAGCTTTTACCATCGATTTCCGCCAATATCGGCGTCTATCCGACAGAGCCTGAGGCCGATCCTCTGGCCGATTGGCTGGCCTCGACAGCGGCCTTTGCCGCGCATGCCCGCGAAGATCATCTGGTGTTGCCCGGTCACAAACTTCCCTTCACCGGTCTGCCCACCCGCCTGCGGCAGATGGCCGAGAATCACCATGGTGCCTTGGCCAGACTGCTGGGCCATCTGTCCGTTCCCCGCCGCGCCTCCGATTGCTTTGTGCCGCTGTTCAAACGCGAGATTGCCGAGCCGGAATTTGATCTGGCCCTCGTCGAATCGGTGGCCCATCTGAACTATCTCTTGCGGCGCGGTCAGGTTTCGCGTTCCCTTGGGCCAGACGGGGCCTGGCTTTGGCGTACCGCACCCTGAGGGAAAATGGACCAAGATCCGCCCAACATGGCCGTACAGGCCGCCGCGCGGGACGCCGCGCACCTGACCGATGCGGCGCCTGATCTGTCCGATCCGGGCACCCCTTTGTCACACCTCTCCCCCTCCTTTGTCCCGCCGCCGCCCAAAAGCGCCGCAGCCTTGGCCTGCGAGCGGATCATCCACAGCATCCGCGCGTTTGAACAGCATTTGAACGCCGATCAAGAGGTGGCCTTGGGCTCGGCAGGCTCCGAAGCCGGGATCGTTCAGATCGAAGGTCTGGGCTACTTCGATCCCGATCTGATCACCTTTTACGGCCGTGATGAAAGCGGCATGAAAACCCAGCTGATCCAGCATGTCAGTCAACTTTCAGTGATGCTGCGGGCAATCCCGAAACCCATAGCAGAAGAACCGGCCCGCCGCATCGGCTTTCGTTTGATGACAGGCTGGACGGGCGGCGATTCAGGGGATGCGTCGGCGTGACGCGCCATCAAATCTGCCCCTTGCCCCCCGTGACAGGGCGGGCGGAATAGGGTAAGGGCAGGCAAACGACAATAGAAGGACTTGATGAAATGGCAGAACACAAGCACGGCTCTATGGATATCAAAGTACAAGAAAAAACCTTTGCAGGCTTTATGAAAATGTCGGCTTGGGGTGCAGCAATCAGCGTTGGCATCCTGATTTTCATGGCCTTGGTCAACGCCTGATTCAATCGAAAGTAACATGATGTTTCGTGCCGCCATGCGTATGGGCCTGCTTTTGGCCGCCTTGCTGACTGTTGCCGCCTGCGGTGCGGATGCAAAATTTGCGGACCCGTCCGCGCTTGATGCGGCCCGTTTCGTGTCGGGTCAGCCGCCCTCCATCACCCTTTATACCGTGGTGAACAACCGCACCAATCAGGGCGCGCACAGCTCGCTCTTGATCGATGGGACGCAGCGCGTGATCTACGATCCCGCCGGCACATGGTATCACCCCACGGTTCCCGAACGCTATGACATGCACTATGGCATGAACGAGCGGATGCTGAGCTATTATATCGACTATCACGCGCGCGAGACGTTTCGTGTGATCGAACAAAAGCTGCCCGTCAGCCAGGCCACGATCGATCAGATCATGGCGTCTGCGATTGCCAAGGGCTCGGCCGGCAAGGCCACCTGCGCCAACACGCTTTCGGGCATCCTGCACGATATTCCGGGGTTCGAAAGCATCGGTTTGACGTGGTTCCCCAACCAGCTCGCCAAAGATTTCGGCGCCTTGCCGGGTGTGACCGAACGGACAATCCGCGACGGCGATCCGGATGAAAACAGCGGCGTCTTGACGGTTCAGGTCAATGGGGAACCCGGCGGCATCTGATCCCTTGCCCTATGGGGTGATCCTTGCCGGGGGCGAGGGTCGCCGCATGGGCGGGCAGGACAAGGCCTTTATTCCCTTTGCCGGACAACCCCTTATCGTCCATGCGATGGCCCGTCTGGCCCCCCAAGTGGCCGCTTTGGCGATTTCTGCGCAGGGCGACGCGGCCCGATTTTCCCGGTTTGATCTGCCGGTATTGCCCGATCCGGTCGCGGGGCGACAAGGCCCCTTGGCGGGGATCCTTGCCGCAATGATATGGGCCGGGCACCACGGCGCCCGCCATGTGGTCAGCGTGCCGGTCGATGGCCCCTTTCTGCCCGTCGATCTGGCCCGCCGCCTTGGCTGCGCCGCCGTGCCCCGGTTGGCGATCTGCGCCGACCGCCAGCATCCGACCTTTGGCGTCTGGCCCAGTGATCTGGCCCAACCCTTGCATGATTTTCTGGCCTCTGGCGCCGTGCCTCGCCTGCGAGATTTTGCGGCGGCGGTGCGGGCGGAATGGGTGGATATCCCCGTGCCTGAGGCGTTTGAAAACCTCAATTCGCCCGAAGATCTGGCCCGTGCCGAGCGTCGCCAATGACCCAAGGCATTCGCCTTCAGCGCGGCCTTCCCAGCGCCCTGCGGGCCGACGCGGCCCGTCTGTATTGGCAGGCCTTTGGCGGCAAACTGGGCGCTGTCATGGGCCCCGACCATCTGGCGTTTGCTTTTCTGGACCGCGCCATCAGCGCCCACCATGTCATCATCGCGTTGGATCCGGCGGGCCAATTGTTGGGCATGGGCGGGTTCAAAACCCCCGCAGGCAGTTTCGCGGGCGGCGTTCCGGGCGATCTGCGCGCCACCTATGGGTTTGTTGGGTCCCTGTGGCGCGAATGGCTGCTGCGCCTGTTGTCCAACGAGGTGGACAATGACCGTTTCCTGATTGACGGCATCTGCGTGCAGGCCGGGGAGCGCGGGCAGGGCATCGGCAGCCTTTTGTTGGATGCGCTGTGCGACGAGGCGATAACACGCGGCTATGCCTATATTCGGCTGGATGTGATCAATACAAACTGGCGCGCGCGGTCCTTGTACGAAAGACGCGGATTTGTGGCCGTGAAATCCGAACCCATCGGCTGGTTGCGCTATGTCTTTGGCTTCACGTCGTCAACGACGATGGTCAAGTTTCTCTCTCGGGCCGACTAGTCAAAAATACCCATCACCCGGCCAAAGATCATAAAGGCCCGCGCGGTGCGTGTATCGGCCAGATCGGCCAATTCGGCATCGGTCGCGTTCTTCTCAAACGCCGAGGTGGCGCGGTCAAAGCTGCGCAGAAAATGCAGCGCCGCATCGCGAAACACCTCGTCTTCGCGCATCCGCGCCGCCGTCAGCGCCAATGAGGATCTGTCCCGAATGCCGCCCAGGGCCGCCACCGCGCGGCCCCGCTCGCCCGCGGCAAAACGCCGCCACATGTCAGGATGGGCGCGTTCCGGCGTCAGGTCATCCATATAGATGCCCTCTTGGCTCAGCAGCGTCAGCACATCCTGCGCCGCGCGGATCAGCTTTGCAACGTCGCGGTCTTCCAGCGCCAACCGAAGCGCTCTAAACCCTTCCTTGTCGTCCGGACTTTCGGGAAACTGCAAGGCGCGAATGAAATCCGTCACCGACAGGGGCGCGCGCATCGCATCGGCCGGGGTGCCCAGCGCCAAGGTCGGTTGTTCGGCCTGCACCTCCGGCAATGGTGTGGCCAATGCCGCCTTTCGATCCGCCGAAGGCTGGGTCAAGGTGCCATCCCTGCGCGAGGCAAAGCGCGCCAAGGTGTTTTCGGCCTGCCGCGTTGATTGCGCGATCTCGTCCAGACGCCGCTCCATCGACGGCTTCATGGCGTCGCTGCTGGTCTGATTGGCCAAAAACGCTTGCCGCATCGCCTCGACCGAGGCTTGCAACCGCTGCGCTTCAAGGCGCAGCCCCCGCACCGACCGCATCGTGATCGCCGCCGTCCAGATCAAGACAAGCGGCAGGAACACCACCAGCAAACTCAGAACCAACCCCAAAGACGGCGCTTCTGCTTTGCCTGACCAGAAATAGGCAATGATGGCGACGATCCAGATCGCAGACAGAATCCCTGCCACGACATCCACTGGCAATAGTCCCCTACTCTGTCCCGGCCGCGTGTTCGGGCCAGATTGAAAAAGAGGGTCGGTGCCGTCTTGCATGCGCTTTGGGGCCTTCAGATAAATCGGATCGAAAGAATCTCGTAGCTGCGCGTGCCGCCCGGCGTGCGCACCTCAACACTGTCGCCTTCTTCTTTGCCAATCAGCGCCCGCGCCAAAGGAGAGCGCATGTTCAATAAACCTTTCTCGATATTGGCCTCAACCTCGCCAACGATCTGATAGGTCTTTTCTTCGTCGTTCCCGTCATCAACCAAGGTGACCGTGGCCCCGAATTTGACAGAGCCGGACAGTTTGGTCGGGTCAATCACCTCTGCCAAAGACAAGATCGCCTCAAGCTCCTTGATGCGGCCCTCGATAAAGCTCTGTTTTTCACGCGCCGAATGATACTCGGCGTTTTCCGACAAGTCGCCATGCTCCCGCGCCTCGGAAATGGCGCGGATGATGGCCGGCCGTTCAACCGACTTCAGATGCTTCAGCTCTTCGTCCAGCCCGGCAAATCCGCCGCGCGTCATCGGAATTTTTTCCATGGTCCCTGCACGCAAATGATAGGGTCACGGCCCGCAAAGACCATGACCCCGAAACGCCTCAATTCCCTCAAATGACCTTACCCGTCCGCGAAATGCAAGGGGCAATGCCGCGGAAGGGCAGGGCGGGGTCGCGGGCGAGCAAGAAAGTTTCTCTCATGCTGCGATGCGGAAATATGATGGTGCGTCCGTGTTGACCCTGCGGGTCCATTAAGGCAACAACAACGGGTCAATTCGAAAGGGGAACGACATGTCGCAACAGATCGTGCGCGAAAGCATGGATTACGATGTGGTGATCGTGGGCGCAGGGCCATCGGGTCTGGCTGCTGCGATCCGGCTTAAACAGCTGGATTCGAACCTTTCGGTTGTCGTCATGGAAAAAGGATCAGAGGTCGGCGCGCATATCCTGTCGGGCGCGGTTCTTGACCCCTCGGGTCTGGATGCGCTTTTGCCCGACTGGCGCAGCATGGGCGCCCCGATCAAGACCAAGGTGCACGAAGACAATTTCTATATCCTTGGCCCCGCCGGCCAGATGCGCATTCCGAACTGGCCCATGCCGCCCCTGATGAACAACCACGGTAATTTCATTGTCTCGATGGCCAATGTCTGCCGCTGGATGGCCGGCGTCGCAGAAGGCATGGGCGTCGAGATTTTCCCCGGCATGGCCTGCTCGCAATTGGTCTACGGTGATCAAGGCCAGGTCAGCGGCGTTGTGGCCGGTGAGATGGGCCTTGGCGCCGACGGCGCCCCCGGCCCGAACTATGAACCGGGCATGGAACTGCGCGGCAAATATGTATTCCTGTCCGAAGGTGTGCGCGGCTCGCTCGCAAAGGAAGTGATTGCCAAATACGATCTGTCGGCGGGAAAGGATCCGCAAAAGTTCGGCTTGGGGATGAAAGAGATCTGGGAGATTGACCCCGCAAAACATCACGAAGGCCGCGTAACCCATACGATGGGCTGGCCCTTGGGCAGCAATGCCGGCGGCGGATCGTTTATCTACCACCTTGAAAAAAATCAGGTTTATGTCGGATTTGTGGTTCACCTGAACTACCAAAATCCCCATCTTTATCCCTACATGGAATTTCAACGCTTCAAACATCACCCGATGGTGGCCGACCTGCTGAAGGGCGGCAAACGCGTGGCCTATGGGGCACGGGCGATTTCCGAAGGCGGCTGGCAGTCGATTCCGAAAATGGTTGCGCCGGGCGTCGCGCTCTTGGGCTGCACGGCAGGGCTGGTCAACGTGCCGCGCATCAAGGGCAACCACAATGCCATGCTGTCGGGCAAGGCCGCGGCCGAGGCCGCCTTTGCCGCCATTGGCGCGGGCCGGTCAGGCGACGAATTGGCCGAGTATGAGGTCGAGGTTCGCGGCGGCGCGATTGGCCGCGATCTGAAGAAGGTGCGCAATGTCAAACCGCTCTGGTCCAAATTCGGGCTGGTCGCTTCCTTGTTTGCGGGCGGCGCCGACATGTGGGCCAACACCTTTGGCCTGACTATTCTGGGCACCCTCAAACATGGCAAATCAGATGCGCAGGCCACCGGAAAGGCCCGTGATTTTGCGCCCATCGACTATCCCAAACCCGATGGCGTCTTGTCCTTTGACCGGCTGACCAATGTGGCCTTCAGCTTCACCAACCATGACGAAGCCCAGCCCGCCCATCTGCGTCTGAAAGACGCCAGCATTCCAATCTCGGTCAACTTGCCGGACTATGCCGAACCGGCGCAGCGCTATTGCCCCGCCGGCGTCTACGAGGTGATCGCCGAAGCCGGCAAAGAGCCGCGCTTTCAGATCAACTTTCAAAACTGCGTGCATTGCAAAACCTGCGACATCAAGGATCCCAGCCAGAACATCACCTGGACAACGCCCATGGGCGGCGGTGGGCCGAACTATCCGAACATGTAATCGATCACAGGGAAGTGTCGGCCAAAAGACCGGCAAGTGCAGTTTGCGGCCCGCGCCGCATTGCCCTTGTCCGGTGGCCGCACTAGGTTCCGCCCATGCCCGCTGCCGGAGCGTTTGAATGAACCTTTCCCGACCCGTCCTTTGCCGCCTCTTTGTCACGACCCTTCTAGTTTTTGGCCTGTCATTGCCGGGTTTTGCCCAAGATGCCCCGGCAAAAGATCCCGCACCCGAACCGCTGATCGACAATGCGGGGTCCTACCTTGCCGCGCGTCTGGCCGCTGCGGACAAGGATTTTGCGGCGGCGGCCGAATGGTTCGCCAAGGCCTTGGCCTCGGCCCCGCAGGATCCCACGCTGTTGCAAGGCCTGTTGTTGGCGCAGATCTCGCTTGGCAATTTTGACGGCGCGGCGACGACCGCAACCACCTTTCTCGCCCAAAGCAGCACCAACAATTCTGTGGCCTTGGTGCTCGTGGCCTCCAAGGCCCAAAACGAAGATTTCGCGGGCCTTTTGGGCCTGATCGCACAGGGCCAATCCGTGGGCGGCGCGCTTGACGATCTTGTGGCAGGCTGGGCCGAACAGGGCCAAGGCCGCATGACCGAAGCCTTGGCTCATTTTGATAAGGTCATCGCCACCGCCGGATTCGAAGGTTTGGGGTACTACCAAAAGGCACTGGCGCTGGCCTCTGCCGGCGATCTGGAAGGTGCCGACGCGATTTTGTCCGGCCCGGCCGCGGGGTCGATCTCCACGTTCCGCCGGGGCCTGACGGCGCATTTGCAGATCCTCAGCCAACTGGAACGCAACGCGGACGCTCTGAAACTTTTCGATGCCAGTTTCCACGGCGCGCTTGATCCGGATCTGGTGGATCTGCGCCGGCGTCTTGCCGCGGGCGAGCCGCTCGCCTTTGACGTGGTCTCTGGCGCAAAACAAGGCATAGCAGAGGCTTTGTTCACCTATGCCTCCGCCATCGGCGGCAAAGCCGACGAAGAAGTCACCCTCGCCTTCGCCCGCGCCGCGCTGTATTTGCGGCCCGATCTGACCGACATCAAACTGATGGTCGCCGAACATCTGCGCGGCCTTGGACAGTTTGGCCTTGCGGCCGATGCCTATGCCCTTATCACGCCCGAAGACCCGGCCTATCACATGGCCGAAATCGGGCGGGCAGATGCGCTTAGTTCGGCAGGCGATACCGACGGCGCGATCAGCGTGCTGCAGGATCTGGTCAAGGCGCATGGCGATTTGGTTCAGGTTCAACTGGCCCTTGGCGATATGCTGCGCCGGTCTGAACGCTATGCCGAGGCGCTCGTGGCCTATGATGCGGGCATCGCCTTGGTGCAAGAGCCCGCCCCTTGGGCTTGGCCCTTCCATTACAATCGCGGCGTCTGTCTTGAACGTCTTGACCGGTTCGACGAGGCGGTCCCCAGTTTTCGCAAAGCGCTGGCCTTGGCCCCCAATCAGCCGCAAGTCCTGAACTATCTGGGCTATACTTGGATCGACCGCGGCGAAAATCTGGATGAAGCCGTCAAGATGATCGAAACCGCCGTGCGCGCGGCCCCCGATCAGGGCTATATCATCGACAGTCTGGCGTGGGCCTATTACCGTCTGGGCCGTTTTGCCGATGCTCTGGCGCCGATGGAGCGGGCCTCGCTTCTGGAACCCGTCGATCCCGTGGTGACGGACCATCTGGGCGATGTCTATTGGGTAAACGGCCGCCAATTAGAGGCGCAGTTCCAATGGCGCCGCGCCCTGTCTTTCGAACCGGCAGAAAAAGATGCCGAACGGATCCGCGCCAAATTGGAAAAGGGGCTGGATTCGGTTCTGGAACAGGAAAAGGCGGGCCAGTAGGTGGCACGGCTCCGCGTTTTTGCCCCGGCAAAGATCAATCTCGCGCTGCATGTGGTCGGCCAGCGCGCGGATGGCTATCATCTGCTTGACACGCTGGTGGGCTTTGCCTCCGTCGGCGACTGGATCACGCTTGATACCGATAAAGACCGCGGTCTGTCTATTCAGGGCCCCGAAGGGTCTGCGCTGGACCCTGCCGCACCCAATCTGGTGCTGCAAACCGCGATGGAATTCTGGGGCAAGGGCAGGGGGGTGCTTGGCCTGACGCTGGACAAGCATTTGCCGGTCTCCTCGGGCATTGGCGGCGGATCTGCCGATGCAGCGGCCACGTTTCGCGGCCTGCTGTGGCTGATGGAGCATATGGGCAAGCCGCTGACCCTGGATATCGAGGTGATGAAGCGCCTGTTGTCGCTTGGCGCCGATGTCCCAATGTGCCTGACCTGTGATCCGGCACGGGTGCAGGGCATCGGCGAGCGGATCGCGCCCTTGGACGGGCTGGCAAAACTGCCTCTGGTTCTGGTCAATCCGCGGGTGCAGGTGGCCACGCCGACGGTGTTCAAGGCGCTGACGGAAAAGACCAATCCGGCGATGTCCACCTTGCCAGCCGATTTGGGGGACGCGCAGGCACTGACCCTTTGGCTGGCCGCTCAGCGCAATGATTTGCAGGCGCCCGCCATCGCGCTTGCCCCGGTGATCGGCACCGTCCTTGATCGGCTCGCGGCCACTTCGGGATGCATGCTGTCGCGGATGTCCGGCTCAGGCGCGACCTGTTTTGGTATATTCCCCGACGCGGCACAAGCCACTGATGCGGCCGCCCGGATCGCGCAGGACAATCCCGGCTGGTGGGTTCGCGCCGCCGTGCTGGATGGGCAAGACCGCGCAGCCCCCGAACCGATCAGTTGATCCGCGACACCACGTAATCGGCCAGATCCGCCAGACATTGCCGCATCGGGCTGTCTGGCAAAGACAACAACGCCGCGCGCGCCTTGGCGGCATGGGCCAACGCATCGGCGCGTGCAGCCTCCAGCGCGCCATGCTTTTTCAACAGGGCCATGGCCTCGGCCAAATCCCCATCGGCCTGCTGACCCTTCTCGATCACGCGCACCCAAAAGGCGCGCTCGGCCGCGTCCGCCTGCGCCACCGCCTTGATCACCGGTAGCGTCATCTTGCGTTCACGGAAATCGTCGCCGGTGTTCTTGCCGATATCCTGCGCCGCGCCTTCATAATCCAGCAAGTCATCGGCCATCTGAAACGCAATGCCCAAATCATCGCCATAGGTGAACAGCGCGCGCACGTGTTCCTCCGGCGCGCCGGCAATCACCGCCCCCGCCTCGGTCGCGGCGGAAAACAGGGCTGCGGTTTTGCCCCGCACCACCTGCAAGTAAATCTCTTCGTCCGTCTTCAGATCCTGCGCCGCGGTCAGCTGCAAAACCTCGCCCTCGGCAATTGTCGCGGCCGCATTCGACAGAATATCAAGAACGCGAAGATTGCCGGTTTCCACCATCAACTGAAAGCTGCGGGCAAACAGATAGTCGCCCACCAGCACGGATGATTTGTTGTCCCAAAGCAAATTCGCGGTCGGCCGACCCCGCCGCTTGGCGCTTTCGTCAACCACGTCATCATGCAAAAGCGTGGCGGTATGAATGAATTCCACCGTCGCCGCGAGATGAATGTGAAACGGGCCGGTGTATCCACACAGGCGCGCCGCTGCCAAGGTCAGCATCGGGCGCAACCGCTTGCCGCCCGCTTCCACCAGATGCGCGGTGACCTCGGGAATCCGCGGGGCGTGCCGCGAGGCCATACGTGCCCGAATAAGAAGGTTCACAGCCTCCATCTCGGCTGACAACAGGTCAGCCAAGCGATCTTGCGGCTTGCGCAACGCTTCGTCCAAGCTCATCCCCAGTCCTTCCATCGCCTCCCCCCTCGACATGGCCGGGGCTTGGCGCGTAAATCATTCCATGAAGCTTTTGATCCAGACGACAGACCCGGCCAAAATGGCCTTTGCTCAGGCCCTGCTTCAGGGTGAGGGTATAGCTTCGTTCGAACTGGACGTCCACACAAGCATCCTTGAAGGGGGCCTTGGCATATTGCCGCGGCGTTTGATGGTCGCGGACCGCGATCATTGGCGCGCGGCCATTGTGATGCGCGACAATGACGTGATGGGATGACCGAAAATCTGACGCATGACGCCTTTTTATGCGGCAAGTTGCACCTGTGGCAGCCAGCCAAAGGGTACCGCGCCGCCACAGATCCGGTGCTTTTGGCCGCGGCCTGCCCGGCGGTGCCGGGGCAATCCGTGCTGGATCTGGGCTGCGGGGTGGGTGCGGCCGCGCTGTGCCTTGGGGCGCGCGTTCCCGGATTGCGGCTGACGGGGCTTGAACTTCAACCCCAGTATGCCGATCTGGCCCGGCGCAATGGCGCGCAGAACGGGCAGGATTTTGCGGTGGAATGCGGCGATCTTTCCACCATGCCCCCAATCTTGCGCCGCGACTTTGACCATGTCATCGCGAACCCGCCCTATTACCCCAAGGGCGGCACGCCCTCGCCTGATTCGGGCAAGGCCACGGCCCTTCTGATCGGCACGCCCTTGGCCGACTGGGTCGCGGTCTCTGCGCGGCGGCTTGCGCCCGGCGGTTGGCTGACCATGATCTTCGGTGCGGATGGCTTACCGCAGGTGCTGGGCGCGCTTGCGCCGAAACTGGGCTCTGCCATCGTGCTGCCGCTTGCCCCGCGCGAAGGCCGCCCGGCCCTGCGCGTCATCCTGCGCGCCCGCAAGGGCGGGCGGGCCGCGTTTCGGCTGTTGTCGCCGCTGATCATCCACAAAGGCTCCGCCCATGACGGCGACCGCGAAAGTTATACGCCCCGCGCCGATGAAATTTTGCGCGGCGGCGCGGCACTCGACGCTGAATTTCGCTGACAGCGGCAAATCGTGTAAATTCGATGTGAAGATTTGATGACATGACATCAAATCTGTGGTGCACTCAGCGGGCGGATCAACCAAAGGGAGACTTTGAATGACTGTCACTTCCCACATCGCCGAACTGAAAAAGAAGCATGAGCATCTGTCTGACATGGTTATGAAGGCACAGCGCAGCCCGGGAACCGATGATCTTCAGATTGCAGAGTTGAAAAAGCAAAAGCTGAAACTGAAGGAAGAAATTCACCGATTGTCGCACGCCTAACGGGCTTTGCGCGGGGCCCAGGCGGCCAAAGCGGCCCCCGCTGTAATCAAAACCGCCGCCACGATCAGAATCGGACGGGCCGGTGACAGGCCCGCCGCCACAAGCGCCAACGTGGACAAAAGAGGCGCAGCATAGGAGGCGACGCCCAAGATCTGGATGTCGCCTTTTTTCATCCCGATATCCCAAGTGAAAAATGCAAGCCCCACCGGCCAAACGCCCAGACCAATCACCGAAAGCCACCCCAAGGGGCTGACCGGCCACAGGGTCTGTTCAACGGCAAGATGGGTGATCGCCGACAGTCCTGCCGTGGCCAGGCAAAAGACCGTCACGCTTTCTGTCGGAACGTCCCCCCATCGGCGCGACACGACCGAATAGATCGACCAGGTCAACGCGCATAAAAAGGCCAGGGCCAAGGCGGGCAACGGCGCGCCACTTCCCGCGCTGCGCGACCACACAATCAACGCCGCCCCCGCAAAGGCGATCAAAGCCCCGCCGACATGGCGCGCGCGCAAAGTCTCGCCCGGCAAAAGACCCGACAACAACACGATGAACAGCGGCCACAAATAGGCAATCAACCCGGTTTCTGCACTTGGCCCCCAGCGAAAGGCGGTGAAATACAGCGCGTGATAGCCATAAAGCCCCAAGGTGCCAAAGACATAGACCTTCAAAGGTACCTTGGTCAGAACCCCAAAGCCGCGCCGCGCCGTCCAGATCAAACCAATGCTGCCGCCGATGGCAAAGGTCAGCGCATTCAACAAAAAGGGCGGAACAGGCGCAGATCCAATGGTCAGAAGTGCCAGAAGTGACCACATCGCAATGGCGGAAAAGCCAATCATCGTGGCTTTGGGACGGCTGGTCATGGGCATACTTTCTGTCAGTCGTCTCCGTGCTAAGGGCTGATCCACCAAAAGAAAAGACCCGCCGTTTGGCGGGCCCCCCTTTGGTCAGGCGAAGCGATCAGACGACGAATTGCCCGCCGTTGGCCGAAATGGTCGATCCGGTGATAAAACCCGCATCATCCGATGCCAGAAACACCGCGATCCGGGCGATTTCCTCGGGCTCTCCCAAACGGCCCACCGGAATCAATGGAATGATCCGTTCGTTCAGAACTTTCTCGTCGATCGCGCGCACCATTTCCGTGCCGATATAGCCCGGGCAGATCGCATTCACGGTAATTCCTGCGCGCGCACCCTCTTGGGCCAGCGCCTTGGTAAAGCCCAGATCCCCCGACTTGGCCGCAGAATAGTTGGCTTGCCCCGCCTGGCCCTTTTGTCCGTTGATAGAAGAGATGTTGATCACGCGGCCGAATTTACGATCGCGCATCCCCGACCAGACCGGGTGGGTCATGTTGAAAAGGCCCGTCAGATTGGTGTCGATCACTTCTTTCCACTGGCCGGGGGTCATCTTGTGGAACATCGCATCGCGCGTGATGCCGGCGTTGTTCACCAACACCGCCACCGGGCCAAGGTCGGCCTCGACCTGGGCGATCCCGGCTGTGCAGGCGTCATATTCAGCGACGGACCATTTATAGGTCGCAATCCCGGTTTCCGCCGTAAAGGCTGCGGCCGCCGCGTCATTGCCCGCATAATTGGCCGCAACGGTGTACCCTGCCGCCTTCAGTGCCACGGAAATAGCTGCGCCTATACCGCGCGATCCACCGGTTACCAATGCCACTTTTGCCATGTTCTTCTCCATCTAACGGCGTATTTGTAATTCTCTTACCAAAACAAAGATGGGCGCGCAACTTTATTGCGCGCCCATTTTGCAAATGCAGCAAGTTTCGCCTTTGCAGCAATCACGCCCGTTCGATGCACATGGCCACGCCCATGCCCCCACCGATACACAGGGTGGCCAGGCCCTTTTTCGCCCCGCGGCGGCCCAATTCGTGGATCAAGGTGTTCAAGATCCGCGCGCCCGACGCGCCGATCGGGTGGCCAATGGCAATCGCCCCGCCATTCACGTTCACGATGTCGGGGTTCCACCCCATGTCCTTGTTGACCGCACAGGCCTGCGCGGCAAAGGCCTCGTTCGCCTCGACCAGATCCAGATCGGCCACAGTCCAGCCTGCCTTTGTCAGGGCCTTGCGGCTGGCAAAGATCGGCCCGACGCCCATGATCGACGGGTCAAGCCCCGCCGTTGCATAAGAGGCGATGCGGGCCAGAACGGTCAAACCGCGCTTGGCAGCCTCGGCCTCCGACATCAGCAAAACGGCCGCCGCCCCATCATTCAACCCTGACGCGTTGCCCGCCGTGACAGATCCGTCCTTGGCAAAGGCCGGGCGCAGTTTCTGCATCGAGTCCAACGTGGCCCCGTGGCGAATGTATTCGTCTTGATCCACCACGATGTCGCCCTTGCGGGTTTTCACCGTAAACGCCACGATTTCATCGGCGAACTTGCCGGCTTTTTGCGCCGCTTCGGCCTTGTTCTGCGAGGCAAGGGCAAAGGCATCCTGCATCTCGCGCGAAATCTGCCACTGGTTGGCCACGTTTTCTGCGGTCTGGCCCATGTGATAGCCGTTGAACGCATCCCAAAGGCCATCTTTGATCATGGAATCGACAAAGGTCATATCGCCCATCTTGGTGCCGGCCCGCATATGCGCCACGTGGGGCGACAAGGACATGCTTTCCTGACCGCCGGCGATAACGATGCCGGCGTCGCCCAGTTGAATGTGCTGGGCGCCCAAAGCCACCGCGCGCAGCCCCGATCCGCACACCTGGTTCAGACCCCAAGCGCTGGCTTCCTTGGCCAAACCGGCCTTGATCGCGGCCTGACGGGCCGGGTTCTGTCCCTGGCCTGCTGTCAAGACCTGACCCAGGATGGTTTCTTCGACATGGCCCTTTTCAATGCCCGCACGCGCGACGACCGCCTCGATGACAGCGGCACCAAGATCATGCGCCGGTGTCGCCGCAAAAGCGCCGTTAAAGCTGCCGACAGCGGTCCGTGCCGCAGAAACGATTACCACATTGGTCAAGATTTACCCTCCGATATGGGCACAGCGGACCTCGCCATGCGCTTAAATCGGCCTTAGGCGTGCTTTGCTGCAAAAGCAAGAAAAACAGGCGTCAAAAATGCCGCAAGTGCGAAATTCAGGCGCGCTTTGGCTGATGGTCTTGCATCCAATGGGGCCGGATCGTGGGCGCGCCGAACAAATAGCCTTGCATGCAATCCACCCCGAGGGCGGCCAGAAAGTTGGCCTCTTCGACGGTTTCGACAGCTTCGGCCACAGTAAACATCTCAAAATGCTTGCCAATCGCATTCAGCGCCCCGGTCAGCGCCTGATTGTCCCGGTCGGCGTGGATATTCCGAATGAACTGAGCGTCGATTTTCAGGATATCAAAGAAGAAATCCTTGAAATAGCGGATGGCCGTATAACCCGCGCCGAAATCATCCAAGGCAAAGGCCACGCCTTTGCTTTGCATCTCTTCCATGAATGTGGCCACAATCTCGGGCACGGTCATGGCCGAGGCTTCGGTAATTTCAAGAATCAGCCGCTCCCCCACGGTCGCCGACAGATTCAGTCCCCGGCGCAGCGTGTCCACCCACCGGGCATAGCCGATAGACCGCGCTGACATGTTCAGCGATAGGCGCAAGGCCGGGTTTTGCGCCAGCGCCAGCAGACCCATTTCCAACGCGGCGCAATCCACCTCGCGGCCCAATTCGGTGTCTTCGATGGCATCCATGAAATCGCGCGCCGGAATGATCCGTCCTGACGGATCCAGAACCCGCATCAGCCCTTCATGAAAGGCCACGCGGCCCGTGTCGCGCGACAAGACAATGGGTTGGTAGGCCAGACACAACCGCCGTGTGGCAATCGCCTCGCGCACCATGAACATCGTGGCGCGGTCATTGGCGGCAATGGCCGCGCCCAGCGGGTTCGATGCGCCGGCCCGTGCGTCAAGTTTGGGTTTGTGCCGTTTCAGCAGATCCAAGACTCGCCCCTGCGTTTGGCCCGAAAGGGGCGATGATGTAAAAAGCCACGTCCGCTTTGTCGCTGTCTTGGCCAGAATGTCGCCATCAGTGTAAAGATCGGGTAAATCATGCCGCGAGATGGCGGCGCGGACGAGGGGCGAAATACCTGCGATGCAAGACGAATTTGAACGATCTGGCCGATGCCCCTGGTGCGGGACGGATCCGCTGTATGTGCGATATCACGACACCGAATGGGGGCGGCCCGAATATGAGGCGCGCGCGCTGTGGGAATGCCTGATCCTTGAATCCTTTCAGGCCGGCCTGTCCTGGATCACCATCTTGCGCCGGCGCGAGTCCTTTCGCGCCGCTTTCGCCGGGTTTGACCCGGCCCGCATCGCCCAGTGGGGCGAGGCCGAGATCACACGTCTTTTGGCCGATCCCGGCATCATCCGCCATCGCGGCAAGATCGCCGCCACCATCGCCGGCGCGCAGGCCTTTGTTCGAATAGAAACGCGGCAGGGATTTTCGCCGTTCATCTGGTCTTTTGTCGGGGGCCGTCCCCTGCAGCCCCAACGGCGCAGCATGGGCGATATCCCCGCCCAATCGCCGCAGGCCATGGCCCTGTCAAAAGCCCTGAAGGCCGAAGGATTCAAATTTGTAGGTCCCACCATCTGTTACGCCTTTCTGCAGGCGGCGGGTTTGGTGAATGATCACCTTGTCGGCTGCCCGCAGCACGGCCCTCTTGGCGGCTAGGCGAGACCGGAAAACTCGGCTAATATCCACGCCGGGTCAGCAGTTCACCCAGGCGTCACCGGGCCGAAAGGCCAGCTAAACCTGCGACGACAGCCACAGCACATCCCCGTGCCCGTCGCATGAAGCCGGTGACCCTGCAACATCCTGGGCACAACGGAGGATGAGATGACCCGTATACCCTTGCCCTATCACGTGGCCGATATTGCCGTTCTGGCCCGCCACCTTGAACGCCAGATGGCCGAAAACCCGGAAAAACCGGGGCATTTGGCGTTGATGAACATGCTGGCGCGCGGTGCGGGCTTTGCCAATTATCAGGCGTTTCGCGCCTCGGCCTTGGCCGGTGCGAAGATTGTGGATCCCGGCCCGATGGCCGATATGACCCGCGTGGCCCAGGCCAAACGCTATTTTGATGCGCAGGGCCGCCTGAAATCGTGGCCGTCAAAGACCAATCTGCAATTTCTGTGCCTTTGGGTGATCTGGGCGCAGATCCCAAAAGGGGCCGAGATGAGCGAACGGCAAGCCTCGGACCTGATCTCAGCTTGGCACCTGTTTGGGGATGCCGCGATCATCCGGCGCACCATGTGGCAGCAAAAGATGATCTCGCGCACGCCCGAGGGCCGCGACTATCGCCGCATCGAACAGGCCCCTCCGCCCGATGCCCGCGCTCTGATCGCGGCTGTTCGCGCCTAGGCCTCGTTGGTCGACAGATCGCGGCCCATGTCGGACGTGCGGGTCAGGTTCAACGGGGCGACGCTGGTGGGCCATCTGGCCCCCAAAAGCCGCGACCGGGCAATTCGGGTCACAGTGACGCTATCAGACTGATTGCCCCCCAGAACGTGAAAACTGTCTGCATCCTGTCCCCAGTAAAGGGCAACATGCCCCGCCCAACCCTGTTTCGATCCGCGCCAGAACACCAATATGGCGCCCAGTTGCGGTGCCACGTCGATGCCGAATTTTAACCAATTGCGCGCGCTCAATGGGTTTGCGGGCAGCGGTTCTTCGGGCAGGGCTGACCCGATGCAATGGGCCATGAACAGCCCGCACCACGGGATCTCATCATGGGCAAAGGTCACTTCGGCGGCCTTGGCCCAGTCAAGGATCACCGGATTGTCAGCGGCTCCGGCTGCCTCGGTCAGGCCGATCAGCCGTTTGGCTTCGGCCAGCCACGGCAGCGCGGCGGGGATGTTCAGCGGGCCGGTGGGGGCAAAAAGCCGCGCTTGGGTCTTTGGCCCGGCGATCCCGTCCACCGCCAAACCGCTTTGGGCCTGAAAGGCGCGAATCGCGCTGCGGGTGCGTGGTCCGGCTATTCCGTCCAGCGGCCCCGGACCAAACCCTGCGGCCGACAAGGCCATCTGGACATCCAATATCGTCATGCCGTCCCCCCTAAGTGCACTGCACCAAATGGGGGAAAGGCTGTGCCGATTTTGCGGATTTCGCGTTAGCAGCCCGCGCGCTGCCCCGACCTTGGCCGCAACACCTTAGCGGGCCATCAGTGCATCAAGCAGCGCCAATGTTTCGGGTGCGTCCCATTCGGCATCGCCGATCAGGCGGGCCACTTCCTGGCCTTGCGGGTTCACAATCACCGTGAGGGGCAAGGCCATGATCCCCAGTTGCGCCGACAAGGCCCGATCCGGATCGCGCAGCACCGTGAGATGGGCAATCCCGGCCTCCTCCCAGAACCGCGTGATCGCGGGCAAAGGGTTGGGCCCGGTGGCCATCGGCACCACCACCAGATCTGGCCGGGCCGCCTGCAGCCGGTCCAGCGAGGGCATTTCCTTGCGGCACGGCGCGCACCATGTGGCCCAAAAGTTCACGACCATCCAGGCGCCCTTGTGATCTGACAAAAGCGCAGGGCCTTCTTCCAGCGTGGTCACGCCGACATCTGGCAGATCGCGCGGCGGGTCTGTCAGCATCATCTTTTGCATCGGCCCCACCATCAGAGCCGACACATCGCCTGCAACAGCGCCATTTGCAGAAAACACCAAGACGGCATAAAGAGCAGCGGCAGCCACCTGTGCAATTGACTTCATCCCGGGGCCCCTTATGACCGACGCATCCAAATCCTCTGCCAATGCCATGTGGGGCGGTCGTTTTGCCGAAGGTCCGGATGCGATCATGACGGCGATCAACGCCTCGATCGGGTTCGACCAACGGCTTTACGCCCAAGACATCGCAGGCAGCCGCGCCCATGCGGCGATGCTGGCCGCCACAGGCATTATCACCAGTAGCGATGCCGCAGCCATCGGGGAAGGCCTTCTCACGGTGTTGTCAGAGATCGAGAGTGGGAATTTCACTTTTTCCACCGCGCTGGAAGACATTCACCTGAATGTGGAATCCCGCCTGACCGAGATCATCGGAGAGCCGGGGAAACGTCTGCACACCGCCCGCTCGCGCAATGATCAGGTCGCGCTGGATTTTCGCCTTTGGGTGCGTGATCAATGTGATGCCGCCATTCGCGGGCTGACAGATCTGATGCGCGCCTTTCTGGCACAGGCCGAGGCGGGTGCAGATTGGGTCATGCCCGGCTTCACCCATCTACAAACGGCCCAGCCCGTGACATGGGGCCATCACATGATGGCTTATGTCGAAATGTTCGCCCGCGACCGCAGCCGGTTCGAAGATGCGCGCCGCCGGATGAACGAATGCCCCTTGGGCGCAGCGGCGCTGGCGGGCACTTCGTTTCCGCTGAACCGCGACATGACCGCGCAGGCGCTCGGCTTTGACCGGCCGACCGCCAACAGCCTTGATTCCGTATCCGACCGCGATTTCGCGCTTGAATTTCTGGCCGCCTCGTCCATCTGCGCGATGCATCTGTCGCGCTTTGCCGAAGAGCTGGTGATCTGGTCGTCGGCGCAGTTCCGCTTTGTGCGCCTGTCGGACAAATGGACGACGGGATCCTCGATCATGCCGCAAAAGAAGAATCCGGATGCAGCCGAACTTCTGCGGGCAAAGCTTGGCCGGATCCTGGGGGCCACTGTGGCGCTGTTCACCATCATGAAGGGTCTGCCGCTGACCTATTCAAAAGATATGCAGGAAGACAAGGAACAGGTCTTTGACGCCGCCGATACCCTGATGCTGGGTCTGGCGGCCATGACGGGCATGGTCGGCGATCTGACGGCGAACCGCGAGGTGCTGAAATCAGCCGCTGCCAGCGGGTTTTCCACCGCCACCGATCTGGCCGATTGGCTGGTGCAGCGTCTGGATCTGCCCTTTCGCCAAGCGCACCATGTGACGGGCAGCCTTGTCGCCCTGGCCGAAGCGCAGGGCTGTGATCTGCCCGATCTGACGCTGGCCGACATGAACGCCGTCCATCCCGGCATCACACAAGACGTTTATTCGGTTCTGGGCGTTGAAAACTCGGTCCGCTCGCGCGTCAGCTATGGCGGGACGGCCCCCGATCAGGTGCGCGTGCAAATTTCGCGCTGGAAATCGGTTTTATCCTAAGGCAAGGTCGCGCAATAACAGTGGAGTATGTCATGCGAACAGCCATTCTTTTGTCTTTTGTCCTTCTTGCAGCGGCCTGCGGTCGCAAACAGGATGTTTATATCGTCACCGCCGGCACGCCGGCCCCTGCCGTTGAAGCTGCCCCCGTCAACTGATGAAAGCTATCGCCCCCTTCTTGCTTTGTCTTTTGGCCCTGTCTGGCTGCACGCAAAGCCAGTTCGGCCTTGGTGTTGATTTGACCTCCGGTCAGATCACGCCCAGCTTTTCGGGCAGTTCGGGCAACGCAACCCTATCGATCGGGGGATAGGGATGCGCATCGTTTTGGGTCTTGCCCTGCTTTTGTCGGCCTGCGGCGTCGACGGGCCCCCCCAGCCGCCCAGCCGCCCCCCCGGCATGACCATCAGCGGCACACTGCACTCTGGACTCGCGAAAGACGGCGGCTAACTCCGCCGTTTGGCCCAGATCCTGCCATAATCTGCCCACATTTCCCGCTCAGTTTCCAAAACAGAAACAAACCCAGGGCAGGGGATGACAATGGCAGAAATCACCGCAGGCGGGGCGCTGACGCGCCCAAAGGCTTCGTCCCCGCAGGGACAGACCCATATGGTCACCGTGGCAAAAACCGCTGGCGTCAGCCCATTTGCCCAGATGATGCAGATGATGGCGCTGAAAAAGGGCCCAAGGTTCATCACGGCGCAGGAATATTACGACTTTCAACTGTATTCCCCCAGCCTGTCCAAAAAAGACCGGCTCGAATTTCTGGGTGAAAAGGGCAGTTTTGCCTTGAACCTTAAACTCGCCCCTCCGGGCCTGACGCATCTTCGCGGGTTCTTGTCTGACAAGGCGGCCCTCACCTCGCTTTTTGCGGCATGGGGCCTGCCGACGACCAAACTGCGGGCCGTCTTTTCGCCCCATCGCTGCTTGGGCAACGTGCCAACCCTGCGCAGCGCCGCCGAGGTCGAATTCTGGCTGGGTGCGCAAACAACCTTTCCCATCTTCGGCAAGCCGGCCAAGGGCTGTCAGGCGCTGGGCACGGTGCGGATCAACAGCATTGACCGCGCCGCAGGTCTGGCCATCTTGGCCAATGGCCGCGCCGTTCCCCTGTCCACCTTGGCCGCCGAGGTCGCGGCGAACACAGATCATGGCTATGTTTTTCAAGACGTCGTCGCGCAAAACCCCGAGATCAACGATCTGATCGGCAGCGAAACCCTGTCGACCCTGCGCCTTGTCACCGTGGTCGAGGAGGAGACACCAAAGCTGCTGTACGCGGTCTGGAAATTGGGGTCCGCGCAGGCGATGTCGGATAATTTCTGGCAAGCGGGCAGCTTGATCGCCCAAGTGAACGGCGCAACGGGCGAGGTGCAAACCTGCCGTCTTGGCTCTGGCACTGCCACGACTTGGGTTCAAAACCATCCGGTAACGGGCCAGCCCATCGTGGGTCAGACCGTTCCAAACTTTGACAAGGCCGTCGCCTTGGCTATCGAGGCGCATGGCGCCTTTGCCGTCAACGGCATTCTGGGCTGGGATATTGCCTTGACCGAAGCAGGTGCCTGCCTGATCGAATGCAACGAAAACACCGGCCATGCCTTGTATCAATATGCATCGGGCCGCGGTGTGATGAACGCAGAATTCACCCCGGTGTTTGACCGCATCATCGCCCGAAACGCGCGCATGGATCAGGCGTTTGCCGCCAAACGCACCGCCTACCGCGCCGCCAAGGCCCAGTTCTAAGCGCCATCTTGACGCCGCGCTAAACCGCCAACCCTGCCATCCGCGCGCCGGTCAAAAGGTCGGCGGCGATGTGGTGGGCCCAGCGGCCCGATGCGGGCAGAATATCGGGCACCTGCACCACAACGCATCCGGCCCGATGTCCGGCCTCGGCGCCCACTTCGCTGTCTTCAAACACCAAACACCGTTCTGGTGCCACGCCCAGACGCGCCGCCGCCAATAG
>CANHLE010000047.1 GCA_947461435.1 Paracoccaceae bacterium
CCCTTGTCAAACACCTCTTGGTTGTAGCTGAAGCCGCGCATCGCCGCTTCTGAAGTGGCATATTTTGCCGCGTTGTTGGTATAGCGCGTGGCAAAATCCGGCTCGCTGGCTTGCACATTGAAGTAGTCACCCAGAACGAACAACTGACTTGTCCAGGTTGATCCAAAGGTCTGTTCCATTCCGGTGATGCCGGCTGCCTTGGCGGCCTCGGCATTGGCCACAAGATCCGCCCATGTTTTCGGAACCGACAAGCCAAGATCGGCATAGACCTTGCGGTTATAGAAAATGCCGCCGCCCATCGCCGGGCCATTTGGCACGCCGTAAGCGCGGCCATTTCCGCCCGTCACAACCGGCACGAAGCTGTCGATGACATTGGCATAGTTTGGCAGATCATCCAGCGGCATCAAGGTTTCTGTTGGGTTGATCGCTTGGAACAAAGAGCCAGAGTTGTAGCTGAAGACATCGGCCATTTCGCCCGTTGCCAACCGGGTCTTTATGATGTTGTCGCCATCACCGCCGCCCGGCCGCAGTTCAACATCAAAGCTGACATCGGGGTGCATGGCGGTATAGGCCGCCGTCAAAGCGTCCATTTGTGCCGACGATTCCGGACCATCATCGATCAGGATGGTCAATTTCGTTTCCGCGTGGGCAAGGCTTGCCACAAGGGCAAGCATGCTGGCGCTTGTCAATATACGCATGGTCTTCATCGTGTCCTCCTCCGTGGATAGGGTGGTCAAGGGGCGCGCGCCCCCCGGTGTTTTCAGGTCATGTCAAAGGTAATTTCGTGCGTGCCGGGCTCCAGCCGCTGCTGCGGACCGAAGGGGCGCCCGTTCAAAAGAAGATTGGTACGGCCAGACTGAACGAACTGCGCGCTGCACCCTTTTGGCAGGCTCACCCGGTAGGTGACTTGCGCGCCAGAAAGCGACCATTCCGCCTCGACCAGACCTTTGGGGCTGTCGTGATCTGCTTTCATGAATCCAAGTTCGGGAATGATCACCGGGTCAATGATCAATCCGCTGAACCCCGGAAGGTCGGGATCTGGTCGCAGACCCGCCACACTTTCAAACAACCATTGGCAGACAGCGCCATAAGAATAATGGTTGTAACTGTTCATCTCGGGATCATAGATCGTGCCATCCGGGGCAAGCGCATCCCAGCGCTCCCAAATCGTCGTCGCTCCCTGTTTTACCTGATAAAGCCAACCCGGAACTTTTTCGTTCAGGAATACTTTGGCCGCCAGATCATGCAGGCCCAACCGGCTGAGCGCGGGCAACAAATCGGGCGTGCCGATAAATCCGGTTCCGATCAAATAATCTGCATCAACAACGACCCGGCGGAAATGGGCCTTGGCTGCCTGCGCATGCGCCGCGGGGACCAACCCGTGCAAAAAGGCCAAGGCATAGGATGTCTGGTCATTATGGGCGAGCCGCCCCGACGCAGTGAAGAATTCAGTGGTGAAGGCGGCCTTGATCTGCGCCGCCCGGGCGGTCATCTGTGCCGCGATCGCAGTCTCGCCCAATACCGTTGCGATCTTTGCCGTCAGATCGGTTGAAATGAAGTGATAAATCGTTGCCGCACAATCATCGCCAATTGTTGGGCGCGGCTTGCGATTATCACCGACCGGCTGCAGCCAGTCACCAAAGGTAAACCCTTTTTGCCCCCAAAGAGCGTGGGGATAAATGACCGGCCCATCCGAAATGCTCCACAGATAATCAAGCCAACGCACCATTGCAGGCAGACATTCTGACAGGACATCTGTGGTGCCGTAGTGCAGGTACAGTTGCCACGGGATCACGCAAATCGCATCGCCCCAACCGGTGGATCCGGCCCAGATACCCCTTCCCGCTACGGGGTGGGGGCGTGTCGGATCGGGCGAAAAGTGAGGGATGGCGCCATCGTCGCGCTGATCTGCCATCACATCGCGCAAGAATTTCCGCAACATCCGCTCGCTGTCGGCCAACCAGCAGGCCGTACCCGCAAAGACCTGCGCATCGCCCGTCCAGCCCAACCGCTCATCGCGCTGCGGGCAATCGGTTGGCACCTCGATAAAGTTTGACCGTTGCGACCAGACAGTGTTTTCAACCAACCGATTGACGAGCGGATGCCCCGTTTCGAAGCGGGCCGTTCGGTGCGGCAAAGACGTGATCGGAACAGAGGCAATGGCGGTAACTTGGGCGTTGCCAGTGATCGTGATCCGGGCATAGCGATAGCCCATGAAAGTAAAGTGGGGCGCATAGGTTTCCGGCCCTCCCCCCCTGAGAACATAATCCAAGGCCGCCCGGGCGGACCGATAGTTGCGGTTGTCCCATGTCTTGTTGGGACCCAACTGTTCGGAATGCTCAACCAAAACCTGTGCGCCAGCCGCGCCCGTGGCGGTAAACCGCACATAGGCCGCACAGTTTTGGCCAAAGTCATAAATCACACGACCTTCGTCATCGACCCATTCATCGATCACGGAAAGGGGGGCCATTTCCACAACCGGCTCCACCTCGTGGGGCACGAAAAGGTGTGGGTTAAGCGGTTGGACAGAGACACCGTCGGTGACCGTCAGTGTCTCAAGCCGCGCATCATAGCTTTCACCCCAATAGATCCCGTTTTTGGTGATCGGCAACAACCCACTTTTCCAGTCAGGGCCTGTCGCAACGATTAATCGATCGCCCGAGGTGATTTCGGCCAAAGCGGCAACCTTGTCACCCCAACAATTCACGATGGGATCGGCAGCCCACATCAGTTGCGAACGCCACCACCCATCACCCAGCCAGATTTCAAGCCGGTTTTCGCCGACGACCAAAAGATCCGCCACGGGATAGGATTGATAAGCGATACGGTCGTCGTACACGGTCCAGCCCGGTGTCAACAGAGCCTTGCCGACGCGCTTGCCATTCAGAAATGCAATGTAAAGCCCCTGCGCGGTGGCCGTCAAAACCTCGTCGCCCAAGATACGGTCAACCGTAAAGTCCTGCGCGACAAAAGAGGCGCGCGATCCATTCCCGGCATCGGTTAACGGCGCGATCATCTCTCCGCGCCAGCCGCGCGAAACCACCCTGTCTTGCAGGCTCATGTCCAGTTTCTCCCCCTGATGCCGCCCCCTCCCAGGGTTGTGTGCATCGTTATACGTATATCGTTCTACACAAATTGATTCCATGCAACAGGAATTTTTGCTAGGCTTCACCGTGACGCTGTGGCATGGCCGTATCGCTTTGCATTGCAGTCAGAGGACACAATGGCCGACGCAGAAGGTGCACGGGGGTCACGGGTCACCATTCGCACAGTTGCAGCGGACGCAGGGGTGTCCGTTGCGGCGGTGTCAAAAGTCATGCGAAACGCTTACGGCGTGTCCGATTCGCTGCGGGGCAAAGTCTTGGCCTCAATCGAACGTCTGGGCTACCGACCCAATGTGGCGGCCCGCAGCATGCGCGGCAAAACCTTCACCGCCGGTATTCTTGTCACCGACTTTGACAACCCTTTCCTGTTCGACGTGATTGGCGGAATAAATTTCACGTTTGAAGCAGCCGGATACAAATCACTGATCGGTGTCGGCAAAGGCATCGGCCCCCTCGAGGTGAGTTTGATCGAATCCATGATCGATTTCCGGATGGACGGATTGGTCATGATTGCCCCGCGTCTGGCGAATGTCGCATTGGCCGATTATGGCCGCCAAATTCCAACGGTCGTGATTGGGCATCATGAACCGCAAGCCTTGCAGTTTGACTCGGTGAATTCAGATGATCACCGCGGTGCACAATTGGTGGTGGAGTCTTTCTTGCGTCAAGGCTGGCAGGATATTGCGATGATTTCTTTGGAACCAATCGATACCTCCGCGACAAATGTCAGCGATCAGCGCGAACTTGGATATCTGGACGCAATGGCATCGGCCGGACTGTCAGATCATGCAAGGATCACGCGCATGCCCCTTGACCGCACCCCCGCGATCGAGGTGATCCTTGGCGATTACTTGAACCAACACCGCCGTCCGCGCGCTGTTTTCTGCTGGTCAGACCTGCATGCCGTGGAATTGCGCAATCAAGCCTCCCGGTTGGGGATCCGCGTGCCGCAAGATCTGGCCATAGCCGGATATGACAATTCGCGCGTCGCCGCCCTGCCATTGATCGATCTGACGTCGATCGATCAATCCGGCTACCGCCTTGGCCGTCGGTCGGCCGAATTATTGCTAACGCGGATCGAAGGGCGCTCGATTCCCGTTCATGAATTGATCCCCCCTGAATTGGTCTCGCGCTCCAGCGGCTAAGCTTCCCAGTCGCCTTCGAACCCTTTGGGAATCATCAGGTTGTGACGGCCGAATTTTGCGATTTCGCGTTCGCCGCACAGCGCCATGGTGATATCGATTTCCTTGGCGATAACCTCCAAGGCCGCGGTCACACCCGCCTCGCCCATCGCGCCAAGCCCATAGATATAGCTGCGCCCAATCATCGTGGCTTTTGCCCCCATCGCCAAGGCGCGCAGCACATCCTGTCCTGACCTTATTCCCGAATCCATCCAGACCTCGGCCACGTCACCTACGGCCCTGACAATGCCGGGCAAACGCCGGATCGACGACAATGCCCCATCCAGTTGCCGGCCGCCGTGGTTCGAAACAATCATGGCGTCAGCGCCAAAATCCGCAGCGCGGCGGGCATCGTCTTCGTCCAGAATGCCTTTCAAGATCAACTTGCCGCCCCACATATCGCGGATCCGCGCAACCTTTCCCCAATCAAGTTGCGGGTCAAACTGTTCGGCTGTCCACGACCCAAGACTGGACAGATCCTTGACCCCCTTTGCGTGGCCAACGATGTTCCCGAAACTGTGGCGTTTTGTTTGTGCCATCCCGGCGGCCCAGCGCCATTTTGTGGCAATGTCCAGAATATTGCGCAACGTCGGCTTGGGCGGTGCTGACAAACCGTTTTTCAAATCCTTGTGCCGCTGACCAAGGATCTGCAAATCCAAGGTCAGAACCAGCGCAGAACAGCCGGCCTTCTTTGCCCGGTCCAGCGCCGATCCAACAAAGTCCCAGTCCTTCATCACGTATAACTGAAACCAGAATGGCGCAGTGGTATGGGCCGCGACGTCCTCGATCGAACAGATCGACATCGTCGACAACGTAAAGGGCACCCCAAACTTTTCCGCCGCCCGCGCGGCCTTGATCTCGCCGTCGGCGCTTTGCATGCCGGTAAAGCCAACCGGGGCCAGCGCCACCGGCATGGTCACCGGCTTTCCCAGCATCTGGCCAGCGATGGTGCGATTTGTCATATCGACCGCGACCTTCTGGCGAAACCGAAGAGCCTGAAAATCGCTCACATTCTCACGAAAGGTCTGTTCCGTGTAAGATCCGCTTTCGCAATAATCAAAGAACATCTTTGGCACGCGGGCCTTGTGCAATTGGCGAAGATCTTCGATGCAGGTGATAACGGGCATGGGTCAATCCAGCTACTCAGGGCGGCCCGGTTCGGTGCAGCCGGGGCCAAACCTTCGGGTCAATCAGGGTTGGGATAGTGGTAGCGATCTTGCCGCCCCTCTCCAAGGGGGCAAATGGGGCCGGGTTGTTTCGGGAAGGGGCACCGTGCGCACCCCCCCGCGCGATTGGCGTCATCAGTTGGTTGGCCGATCCCCGTTGTCACTTTTCACCCGTCCACGGGCCAATGGCAATCATGTTCGATCATATTCGCTCATTCATTTTTCAGACGCTGCAAGCCCTGATCGAAGCTGATCGTTTTTGATTGACTTAACCAAGGGATTTGCCAAATTGCCCTGAACCGGGGGAGGATCCGATGTCAATCGCGGCCAAGGCAGGCTGTCAAGAAACAGACACTGACCGCGTTGGCGCTGCACGTTCTGTCTTCCCAGACGGCGATGAAAACGGCATCTTTCCAAATGCCTCTGACCTTTCAGCCAAATCGACGGGCAAGATCCCGAACGTCGATGCGGGTAACGTCCTAGCCTTCACAAGGTAGCCAAAATGATCGACAAATCCCTGATTGAAGCCCAAAACGCACGTCGCCTTGCCGCATTGCAATCTGATTATGCTGCCTTGGGTGAACACTTGGCCCGCCGCGGATTCAACATCGACGCGATCAAGAAAAAGGTGGGCGCTTACGGTATTGCGATCCCGTCTTGGGGCGTGGGGACAGGCGGCACGCGCTTTGCCCGCTTTCCCGGTGAAGGCGAGCCGCGGCATATCTTTGACAAACTGGAAGATTGCGGCGTGATTCAGCAGTTGACCCGCGCAACGCCCACCGTGTCTTTGCATATCCCCTGGGACAAAGCCCCGACGGCCGACCTTCTTGGAAAAGCATCAGACTTGGGCCTTCGCTTTGATGCCATGAATTCCAACACCTTTCAGGATCAGCCGCAACAGCGCAGCAGCTACAAATACGGCTCCGTCTCGAATGCCGATGCGCCGACGCGGATGCAGGCGGTTGAACACAATCTGGAATGTATCGAAATTGGGGCAAAGCTGGGATCAAAGGCCCTGACGGTTTGGGTTGGTGACGGCACCAACTTCCCGGGCCAACAGGATTTCACACGCCAGTTTGATCGGTACATGGACAGCCTTCACGCCATCTATGCGGGCCTTCCGCCCGATTGGCGCCTGTTCACCGAACACAAGATGTACGAACCGGCGTTCTATTCCACCGTTCTGCAAGACTGGGGCACGAACTATATCATTGCCACGGAACTAGGCCCGCAGGCGTATTGTCTGGTTGATCTTGGCCACCACGCCCCAAACACCAATATCGAAATGATCGTGGCCCGCCTGATTTCGCGCCAAAAACTCGGCGGCTTCCACTTTAACGACAGCAAATATGGCGACGATGATCTGGATACCGGCTCTGTCGATCCGTACCGTCTGTTCCTTGTGTTCAACGAATTGGTCGAAGCCGAAGGCAAGCCCGGCTTCACCCCGGCCCATATGCTGGATCAAAGCCACAACGTCACCGACCCCATCGAAAGTTTGATGGTCTCGGCGATGGAAGTGCAACGCGCCTATGCTCAGGCGTTATTGGTAGACCGCGCGGCGCTGCACGCGGCGCAGGATGACAATGATGCGCTGATGGCCACGACGCAGTTGAAAACCGGCTTTCGCACGGATGTAGAACCGATCCTTGCGATGGCCCGGCTTGACGCTGGCGGCGCCATCGATCCGGTGGCCACGTTCAGAGCTGCAGGTTACCGGGCGCGCGTCGCCGCTATTCGCCCCAAAGTCATGGGCCAAGGCGGCGGTATCGTTTAACAGGTCATGACCGCCGCGAACCTGCCCAAGGTGCCGCGCGGCGGTTGACCCGTTTTGTCAGGGCAGATAGGACGGTGGCAGCCTTTTTGTCATTCAAGGACGCCGCCTTTGGCCATTCACCTGCATCTGAACGATCTGCCCGCCAATGTGTCTTTTGGGGATATCGTTGCCATTGATACCGAAACCATGGGCCTTGACCCCCGCCGAGACCGCCTTTGCGTGGTGCAGTTGTCGGATGGCAAGGGCGATGCGCATTTGGTGCAGATTACCAAGGGCCAAACCACTGCGCCAAACCTGAAACGGCTTTTGACCGACCCAAAAGTTCTGAAATTGTTTCACTTTGGACGTTTCGATATCGCTGCTTTGAAAAATGCCTTTGGCATTACCACGGCGCCAGTCTGGTGCACAAAGATCGCCTCGCGCCTGATCCGCACCTATACCGACCGCCACGGACTGAAATACCTACTGGCCGAATATGTCGGCGTTGACGTCTCCAAGGCCCAACAAACAAGCGATTGGGGGTCTGAAACCCTGACAGAGGCGCAGCGTGACTATGCCGCTTCAGATGTCTTGTACCTTCACAAACTGAAGATCGCGCTTGAAGCAATCTTGATCCGCGAAGATCGGCTTGCGCTTGCCCAGTCCTGCTTTGACTTTTTGCCAACACGGGCCAGCCTGGACCTGATGGGCTATGATGAACCCAATGACCTCTTCCACCACTGATTTTTTGAAAACCGCCCGCCGCGTCATCGCCCGCGAGTCCGAGGCGTTGAGCATGCTGGGCGACAGTCTGGGCGACAGTTTTGAACAGGCCGTTTCCCTGATCCTTGCGTCCAAAGGGCGCGTGATCGTCTCCGGCATGGGAAAGTCGGGCCATATTGCCCGCAAGATCGCTGCCACTTTCGCCTCGACCGGCACGCCGGCACATTTTGTACATCCCGCTGAGGCAAGCCATGGTGATTTGGGCATGGTCACAAAAGGGGATGTGGTGTTGGTCCTGTCCAATTCGGGCGAAACAAGCGAGCTGGCTGATATCATCGCCCATACACGCCGCTTTGGCATTCCCTTGATCGCCGTTGCGGCACGCGCCGAAAGCACCTTGATGCGCCAAGCCGATGTGGCGATCCTTCTGCCCCCGGCGGCCGAAGCATGCGACACCGGCATTGTACCCACAACCTCCACGACGATGACCTTGGCCTTGGGCGATGCCCTTGCCATCGCCTTGATGGAACATCGGCAGTTCACCCCCGAACATTTCCGCATGTTTCACCCCGGCGGCAAATTGGGGGCAAAACTCCTTAAAGTGCGCGATCTGATGCATTCTGATGTGCCCTTGGTAACCGAAACCACACCCATGTCAGAGGCGCTTTTGCAGATCAGCCAAAAGGGCTTTGGCGTGGTTGGCGTCACAGATGCCCAAGGCCAGCTTCTGGGTATCATCACCGACGGCGACCTGCGCAGACACATGGCGGGACTTCTGGCCATGCTTGCAGGGGATGTGATGACGCGCGCCCCTCGCACGGTGGCCCCTGCGGCATTGGCAGAACAGGCCCTTGCCATCATGCACGATCGCAAGATCACCTGCCTTTTCGTGGTCGAACCGGGCACGCAAACGGCCATTGGAATCGTTCATATCCACGATTGCCTGCGTGCCGGCGTGATCTGATGGCATCGATGACCCGTGACAACCTGCATTCGCGGACGGTCGCCGGTCTGAAGATTTTTCTGCCGCTTGTGGCCCTTGCCATCTTGTCCACGCTCTTTCTGGTCTCAACCTCCAACCGCCACGATGACGCCATTCCTTATGCTGACGTTGATGTGGCAGATCTACTGCGCGAACCGCGATTATCCGGCCCGTCGTTTGCCGGAATGACCGCCGATGGCGCCGCGTTGACCTTCCGCGCGCGCGAGGCACTGCCCGGCACCGCGGGCAGCGATCTTGGCGGCCTTGCGCGCGATCTGACAGGGATCTTGGAAACCCCAGACGGGATCACAACGCGTCTGACGGCAGGCGAGGCCCGGCTTGATATCTCGGCCCAACAGGTGCTTTTGACTGGAGGCGTCTCACTGTCAGTCTCAAGCGGGTACGAGCTGTCTTTCACCGAAGGTCAGATCAGTCTGGATCGAACAAACATCCTTGGGTTCGGGGGGGTGCGGCTTTCCGGGCCGATGGGCGCTGTCACCTCTGGCACTTTGAACACCAGCCCGGCAAAAGACAGCCCGCACCAATATCTGATGGTTTTCAAGGGCCGCGTGCGGCTGCTATACCAGCCATAGAACCAAGGATTGGGTATATGGGGTTTCCAAGAATGTTTCGTCTGGCGGCCCTTTTGGCACTGGTGCTGGCCACTCCGATCTTTGCGCAGCAAGGCAACATTGATTTTGGGGGCCTGCGCGCAGATCCCAAACTTCCGGTCGAAGTCACGGCCGACAGCTTTGCGGTCGACCAAGCCACCAATAGTGCCACCTTTTCCGGTGAGGTCCGCATATCGCAGGGCGACATGGTGATCACCGCAGGTGAAGTCACCATCGAATACGCCGAAGACGGCAAAGGCATAAAGCAGTTGATCGCCTCTGGCGGCGTTCTTCTGAAGGCCGGCAATGACGCCGCGCAGGCCCAAACCGCCACGTATCTCATCGACACCGCACAGGTCACCTTGACGGGCGATGTTATCTTGACGCAGGGCAGCGCCGCCATTTCCGGACAAACCCTTGTGGTGAACCTGTCGGACGGAACCGGCAGAATCGAAGGCCGCGTCACCACCACTTTCCTGCCCGGTGGCAACTGATGCCACCAGCATTGACCGTGACCGAGGGCACATCGGGCCTGCACGTGCGCAATCTGCGCAAATCCTACAAGAAACGCCTCGTGATCCGCGATATCTCTTTGGATTTGATGCGCGGCGAAGTTGTGGCACTTCTTGGCCCGAATGGATGTGGCAAGACCACCACCTTTTATTCCATTGCAGGCTTGGTGACACCCGAAGGCGGGCAAGTGCTGATTGATGGGCGTGATGTCACCGCCCTGCCGATGTACCGGCGCGCGCGTTTGGGAATCGGGTATTTGCCGCAAGAGATGTCTATCTTCCGAGGGTTGTCGGCCGAAGACAACATCATGGCGGTTCTGGAGATTTCAGAACCTGACCGGCACAAACGGCGCGAGAAGCTGGAAGAACTCTTGTCTGATTTTTCGATCACCCACCTGCGCCAAGCCCCGGCCTTGGCCCTGTCGGGTGGCGAACGGCGGCGCGTGGAAATTGCACGCTGCTTGGCGGCAAATCCGAAATATCTTCTTTTGGATGAACCCTTTGCAGGCGTAGATCCGATTGCCGTTGGTGAGATTCGGCATTTGGTTCAAACACTTAAATCACGCGGTCTGGGGGTTCTGATCACAGATCACAACGTGCGCGAAACCTTGGATATCGTAGACCGAGCCTATATCCTGCATGACGGCAAGGTTCTGATGGCCGGCACGGCCGATGAAGTTGTGCGCGATGAAATGGTTCGCCGCGTCTACTTGGGCGAAAATTTTCGCATCATCTGACGAAACATCACATCGCGCTCAGCGGGCAGTTGACAACAGCCCCCACCCATCCCCAAATGAGAGGGATGGAAGCTTTTCGAAGCCAGATTGCAAAGCAGGTGCGGCCCTTAGCGGACCAAGGGACAACGGCTGTCTCGGTGCATCTTCAGGATCGGTTTAACCCCCCCTTCATTCGTTTTACGGCCACACTGTGCCCCATCGGGTCCCGGTTCTGGCCCAACTGCCGCAGGAGGTAACATGCGCTACCAGATCACCGGAAAACATATCGATATCGGCGAAGCCCTTCAGACCCATGTCAAAGCCGAACTTGGCGAGGTCATCGAGAAATACGCTCAGCGTCCGACGGATGCCCAGATCATCTTTTCCAAAGCGGCACATGAATACTTCTGCGAGGCGACGATCCACCTTTCCACCGGGCTTTCGGCCGCCGCTAAAGGCCATGCTACTGAAATCTATGCGGCTTTTGAATCGTGCCGCGAAAAGATGGACAAACAAATGCGCCGCTACAAGCGCCGCCTGCGCAACCATCATCGGGACCGTCCGGAACCTGTTGAGTTCGGTGGTGGTTCGTCCTATATCCTCGCCGCTGACGATGAGCTTGAGGATACCGACACCTCCACCTTGCAACCCATCGTGATTGCTGAGATGGAGACGAAGATTCCGGCGATCACCGTGGGCGAAGCCGTCATGCAACTCGAACTCGCAGGCCAAAAAATGCTGGTCTTTCGGAACGAGGGACACGGCGGGGTAAATGTTGTGTACAGGCGGGATGATGGCAATATCGGCTGGATTGACCCGCGCAATAGCAAGTAACCCGATTGGGTATAAGTCAGGACTGATCGTAGCCGATGGAACTTTCAAAACTGCTGATCCCGGCTGCGGTCCGGTTCATAAGCCAGATACCGGCCAAGAAACGATTGTTTCAAGAGCTGAGCGAAATAGCGGCGCAGGCCTATGGTCTGCCCGCGGCCACGGTGGTTGACGGCCTGCAAGAGCGCGAGTCGCTTGGACCCACGGGCGTTGGCCATGGTCTGGCCCTGCCCCATGCGCGTCTTGAAGAGGTCGACCGCATTTGCGGAATATTTCTGCGCCTTGAAAAGCCACTCAACTACGATTCAGTCGATCGGCAGCCTGTGGATCTGATCTTTGCCCTATTGGCACCCAAGGATTCAGGCGTTGAACATTTGAAGGCCTTGGCGCTGGTGTCGCGCACCATGCGGGACATGTCGATCTGCACCAAACTGCGGGCCAACTCCGAAGCCGATAAACTTCACGCCATCTTGACCGAATCGCGCAGCTCGCAAGCGGCCTAAACTGGTTTCCAGTCGCCAAACCCAAAGGCCTCATAGTCCCGGGCATAGGCGGCGCGGGCCGCCTCTTCCAGATCAGGCCCATAAAGCGCCGACAAAGGGTGCTGCGCCAAGTCTTGGTCTTGTGGAAGGTCGGGCGCTTTTAGCCCAAGGTCGCGCAAGATATAGGCCAGACCCATTTCCAACTGGTCTTCGCGCAGCACATGGTCGGGGCTTTGCAATTGGCCAAAGCCTTGCAAGGTCATGAACTGGCTTGCAAACTGTGCCGGCGTGCGCAGTTCCGTCCGGCCCGCGGCGATGTGTTTGATCAGATCCAGAAATACCAGCAGTCCGGCACGAAACTCGGCCAAATCTTCAAAACCCTCGCCTTTGGGCGGCAAGATGAACTTGTGCACGCGCTTCAAATAGGGCCGCAGTTCCGGCATCAATTCCTTGCGCAAAAACTCGGCATAGGCCGTATGCGCCCGGGCCAAGGGGTGGCGCAGCACCGTAAAGCTGCGATGGCCCGCGTGGGCCGCGCGCCAAGCGCGAAGGCTATTGCGGTCAAAGTTCGGCAACATCGGGCCAAAGCCAGACAGCCATTTCTTGATCCGACTCTCAGGGCCGGACCGGATTGGCAAGAACAGCAAGGGCGCACCAGATGACGCCATGTACTGCGGCACGCCGGGGGCACGGCGCGGTTCGAAATTGGGGGTATGGGAAAGATTGAACCAGTCAATCTTGGCGAGGCTTTTGGCCATTTCTACCGGATTTGACACCTTGTTTTCCAAGGCCTCGGGGTTTTGTTTCTTGAACCGGAAATCCAGATCTTTGACCTGAACCTTCACCCCCAGAAAAGCCGCCAGACCGTTCAGAACCTCCAGATCCAGAATGTCTTCGTAATCAATGTAATAGGCGGTCTGCCCGCTGGTTTGCAGCCGGTTGAGCAGCTTTTTCTGAAAGCCTTGCAAGCCTTCAACACGGCTTACAAACTCTTCGCCATCAAACTTGGGACGCACCGTTTTCAGATGTTTGGTATTCGCCATCCACCATTGATCGCTTTCCATCGCGATCTTCCAGGAAATGTAGCTTTCCAATTGATTGCGCGTCAGCACGATCTTGGCGCAGCTGGGATCGTCCATCACCAGATCGAACACCCGTGGGTCATGATCGTGAAAGTAGCGAAACCCCGCGATCCCCTTGGTCTGTTCAGTCATGGCCGCCAACAGACGCCCCGGATCCGTATTTCGGGTCACAATATCAACGCCCAGATATTCTTGCTGGCCCTCACCCCCGATAAAATAGGGATTGAAGGCCTCACCATGGCAGCGGATGCCCGGGATTGCGTTCAGATTTGCTTCCAGAAAGTTTGACCCTGTCCGCATTTCTGCAAAGACAACGAAACTCTTGAATGGGCTGTCGGCCATGGATCACTTCACAAGATAGGGTCTGCCGCGGCGGCGGTTGGGGTTGGATTGCCCAAAATCAACGGGGAAATCGCCCATCAACACGGGCTGCATTCCCTGATTTCGCAGGTTTTGCAGAAATTGGCCAAAGCCGGCCAAATCGGCCAAACGCGGCGCCTCGGTCAACCGCCGAACAGCGCGGGGACTGATTTCGTCGATCACGGTCTGAAGCGGCTCCATCGGGTTTTCCACGAAATCGGCCAAAGACCAAATCCGGACGCGCGCCTTTGCGAAGGCCGACCGAAGAATTGAAAGATACTCCAACTCCAGCTTCTGCATCAGGGCCGCCTGCCTGCGGATATCACTGAAATTCGCATTGGACTGAAACAGCGGCACGGCCCAAGCCCCTGTTATCACAGAGATTTGCGCATTTGGATCGCAGGCCATGAACCAACTGATGGTTTGGTTGTCTGCGGGTCCATATTGAAAACATTGCCGCTCCCCGCGGGTGTTCCAGATCAGGTTGGTCAGAAACGAGCGGGGATTATAATCGCGCAGCGCCGCCGAATCCGACAGGCTTCCGTTATAAACCGGATCGTCACCGGCAAAATGCACCTTGTCAGGGGCAAACAAATGTCCGTGGGCGCGGGTTCCCGCAACCTTTCCCAACCAAGGCTCAAAATTCTCAAATATCTCGGCAAAGCCCTGAAACACGGAGTAGGGCGCTGATGTTCGGCCGTTCTCCCAATTTTCGTGCGGAAACCGGCTTTGCATGATCAATCCGGCGCGGCCCTTTGTCCGCCGCTCTACCGCCTTGGAAAACAGGCGGTCAATCTTGCCCGGATTCGGCTCTGCCGCTGCTTGCCCCAGCCCGGCCTTGGTCAAAAACGCATCATACAGCATGTCCGCATGGGGCCAAATCTTGCGCGCGACAAAACAATCCGACCGCCGCAAAAGCTGCAAGTGGTCATCATAAAAGATGTGCGGCTTGCCTTGGAAATCGAACTTTGACAGGGTCAAAGACCGGCTTTCCACCTGAGCTGAGACTTGCCGAACAAGTGTTTGGAAATAGCTTTCATCTGGAATCCAGACTTTCCGGAAATAGCGATCTATGTCTTCTCTCTCTGGATTTTCCAGAATGGCCGACAGGGTTTGACGGGTCAAACACCACCACTGGCTGCCCATGTGCGGAACAATACCGTCCGGAATCTTGCGGCGAAACCCGACGCGCCGTTGCAGTTTGACATAGGAATCAAACAAACGCCGTTGCTTGCGCCAACTGAACGGAAATCTCAGGGTAAAGCGTTCAAAATCCAGTCCGCCAATCGTCCAGCCCACGTCTTCCGTGGTTACACTTTCAATGAAATCGGTGCGGGGGCGACTGTCGAGATATGCCACAAGCTCTTCAACCGGGCGAAGGGGCAGGCAAGACCCAGATGCCAAAAAGACATGCCGAACATGGGCAAAGCTGGCCAGCATCATCGCGGCGGCATCTTGCGTCGCGGCGACGATACCCCAAGTGCCCCATTCGCAGGCGTGCCGGGCCGAAAACTGCACGTTTCCAAGATCTGACAAGTCATCAAAAAGCTTTTGATAAGCGGGTTTCTTGACCCGCCTGTCGACATGTATCACGACGGGGCAATCCCGCTCGGCCCAGTGCCGCGCAACCTGTGCTGCCCGCTCCAGCGCCGTATGGCACAGCATGACAATCCCGACGGTCACGCCCAGTTTCCTTTCGACATCAGCCCCAAAATCTCAAGCTGGCGCCAATTGATGTATTTTTCGCTGAATTTGCACCATAAATCGGGCTCTACCGACAGGGCCTCGCGGTAGGCCCGGTATTCGTGGCTGTTGGCATAATGCTGGTGGCGCTGCATTTCCTCTTCGGCTTTGGCAGCAAAGGTATCCAGAAATTTGGCATGCAAAAGGCACCCACTCGCCTTTTCGCCCCCCCATTCGTCATAGACCTGGTTCAAACCGCGCGGCAGCAACATGTGGGTCGAACTGACATAGGCATAGCGGCGGTTCCACTTGACCAAGGGGATCTTGTTCAGCGCCGGGGCCCGTTCGGGATTGTCGCGAAAGAACATTCGCGCGCGGGGGCCCCCCTGAATCCACAGGTTCCCGAACTTTCCATTGCGAACAAAGGAATAATTCCCGCTGTCAAAGTATTGCGCTATTTCAAAGGGATTCTGCCCTTCGTTATAAGGCATCACATCAAATCGACCCTTGGGGTACATATCCAGAAGCATGGCCGAAAAGGATTTGATCGATGATGCGTCCAGCCAATCTGTCAAAGCGCGCAGGGGCCGCGTATCGCAGAACGGATAAACAAAGAATTCATCCGGATCGACGACAAGGGTCCAATGGTCGTCCGCATATTTCATCTGAAGCCAGTTCAACCAGTCCACGCCAAACCGGGACCGCTTGTAACTATGCTTTGATGTCCAAAGGGACACATCACCTTGCTCCGCAAGATATTCGCGGCTTCCGTCGTCGCTGTCATTGTCCACGATCAAGAAGTGATTTACGCCCAAATCCCTGTAATATTTCAGAAAAAATGGCAGACGCACGCGTTCGTTCCGAAGCGTGGTAAAAACAAGCAGGTCACTTGGGGCAATTCGTCCTGTGCGAATCGCCACCGGGCGCAATTCACCCCGCTTGCGGATTGCCCGGAAGCGCCACCGCTGTCGCGCCAGTCGCAGCATATACCGAGACAATATACTCAACGAGCTATCCCCAAACCAAATACCTTCCTGTCAAGGATCTTGCGCTGGCGAGTTTAAGATCAGGTTGAAATGAGCTTCCCAAGTTGGAAGAACGTATCTTGACCCAACAGCTGCACGATCCTTCTCCGTCTGCCCGGCCCCGGTTCGCGCCAAGGCCTGAATTGCTTTGGTCCAAGCATAAACATCAGTTGGCGCAAGGTAAACGGGCATCTCTTTCAAGAGCTCGCGCAAAACGGGCAAATCGCTGCATAAAACGCGCAACCCCCGGCCTGCTGCCTCTAGCGGCGGCAAGCCAAAACCTTCCGCAAGGCTTGGAAAGACCAAAGCCTGTGCGCGGTCCATCAAGGCGGCAACTGCCCCATCAGACAAAGGCCCCAGCAAGCGAAGACCTGGGGTTGCCGCCAGCCGATCATATTCGGCGGCAGAGGCCCAGCCACGGTTGCCGATCACATACAGCAAAGGCAGCCCGGGCGTTTTGGTCCAGACATCGCACAACAGGCCAAGATTCTTGCGCGGCTCGATCGTGCCCAGCGCCAAAAGAAACGGTCGTTCAAGATCAATATCAGACGGAACTTCCGCGTCGTTCGCAGGCGCCAAAACCACGCCAAGATTGGCCACGATACCCGGCGGCACCCGGCCAAGCCGGCTCAACTGCGCTTCGGATCTGCGACGGCAATCCTGTGTGGTATGAATAACCCTGTCCGCGTGGGCCGATATGGCTGCAAGTTTTCGGCCAAAGACCGCAGGAATACCATCACGGGTAAACTGCGGATAATCCAAAGGGATGGTGTCATGCAGCAGCACCGTCACCGTTCCACCTGCCCGCTTGATCGCGGCAAGACCGCTGTCGGTCAGATTGGCATGGCCAAGATTGAAATACTCAAAGCCGGGGCCAAGGCGTCGCAATCCGCGCGCCAAAGACCATGGGGCAACCCGCATCATTGCGATCCGGCGCAGATCGGCCTCCACCCGCGCCCGTTGCGGTGATTTGCGCCACAGCACCCGCCCCAGAAGATCTGTCGTCCCCAAGGGCGCTTGGCCAACAACGCGCAGCAAAAGCGCTGCAATCCCTTGTCTGTCCAGAAAAGCAAAGCCCAACTTCATCCGAACCAGACCGAACACAGGCTCTGGCAAAGACATCAGATGCTCTGCCCAGGCACGTTCCACCCGGTCAATACCCGTTTGGGCCCCTTGCCCCAAACGCGATGCAAGCCGCGTCAGGTCAATCAGGCGCGCCGCAACCAAACCTACTGCGCTGCCCTTTGCAGCGCCATCAGGTCTTGCAAGTAGCTGCCAAATTCGTCGCGCAGATCAGGGCGCGACAGGCCAAAGGCAACCGTGGCCTGCAAAAAGCCCGCCTTTGATCCGCAATCGTATCTTTGTCCACGGAACCGAAAGCCAAAGACCTTGCCCGGCGTTGCAGCCTCTTCGGCAATGGCATCGGTCAGTTGAATTTCACCGCCTGCGCCCTGCTTCATCTTGTTCAGGTTCGTCATGATTTTGGGCGTCAAAATATATCTGCCGATCACCGCCAAGTTTGATGGCGCTTCGTCCGCCTTGGGCTTTTCGACCATTCCCTTGACCTGAAGGATCGAACCCATGTCCTCAGCCACATCCAGCACGCCATAGGCACTGGCCATATGGGGCGGCACTTCCATGGCGGCAACCATATTGCCACCCGTCTGCTCATAAGCCTCGACCATCTGCTGCAAACAGGGCTTTTCGGCAGCGATCACGTCATCGGGCAACAAAACGGCAAAAGGCTCGTTTCCAATCAGTCGACGCGCGCACCATACCGCATGACCAAGGCCCATCGCCCTGTTCTGCCGGACATAAGCGATGGCGCCCGAATCCATGTTTGTGTCTTTCAACACCTCAAGAAGCTGATCCTTGCCCGCTTTGCGCAGGGCAGATTCCAACTCGGGGGAATGGTCAAAATAATCTTCAAGCGCCGATTTCCCGCGCGAGGTGACAAAGATGAATTCCTTGATCCCCGCCGCCCGCGCCTCGTCAATGGCATACTGAATCAAGGGTCGGTCAACCAAAGTCATGATCTCTTTGGGGATGGACTTTGTCGCAGGCAGGAACCGCGTTCCCATGCCAGCCACGGGAAACACCGCTTTTGTGACTTTCTTGATCTTCATATTTACTACCCCACCCGATGACCCGGGCCTTCTGCTTTTGCCTACAAGGGTGCCACATTTTCACGCTCAAGTATAGGTTTAAGATCGTGAATACCGTGCCACAATGCCCCGCGTTTTTTTCATAAACCACTTAAAAATGGCAATTTTGTGGGAACCTTTTGCCTTCTTGCGAAACTAACGCAGCGGCCGAACCTCGGCCCATCGGGCGCACTCTTCCGCCAGTCGCTTTTTCAAGGTGCCAAGGCGCACCTTCGGCCCGTCTCTGGCGCTGCGACCAAAAACGCCCCCCGTCTGTATCCAATATCCGTCTTCATCAAATCGCTGCCAATGGGGCCGCGCCGTCCACCGCAGACACAGGATGGTCACGATCGCACCCTCGCGAACGGCCTGCCGCCCTTTTGCTTTCAGCGACCCGATTTGCCAAAACCGTCCCGCCAGCACTCGCCCCGGCTTTGGCCCTGTGCCTTGCAGGGGCGCTAAGGGCGCGCGGGTTGCACGCAGGGGCGACAGGGCGGTGAGGGGCCGCACCAACCCCGCCTGCCAGCCAAGATCGAACCCAACAAGCAGGGCATCGCGCTGCGCCACGTCGATCCGCCCCGCCGCGTGATGCAGCGCCACCCTTTCGGCCTGACGGGCGCGCAGCGTTTCAAACTGCACGGCCTGATCAGCTTCGGGCGCATGGCGCCGCATGAAAACCGCGCAAGAGGCCCCAATTTCAACCAAGGACATTGGCACACGGTCGGCCCGTCGCCGCTCACTTTGGGCATATCCGTGCACCACCTGCGCCATGGGCACAACCGCCGTGCGCGCCCGCATCCGCAGGTTCACATCCGTCTCGTCGTGATAAAACCGATAGGCCGGATCGAACCCACCAATCGCCAAAAGCGCCTCGCGCCGAAAGGCACAGTTTGTTCCTTGGGTCTTGATCACCCGGTTCATTTCCGGGTCAAAGACCGCCCCTTCGTTTGGAAGATCAAAGGCATGATCCTCGCCAAAGCGATCCACCCATGCCGCCCCCCATTGCCGCGAAATCCCGTTCCGCCCCCGCACAAACCCTGCCGAGGCCATCACCCCAAAATCAGAAAACGGCGCCACAAGACGTGTCAGCCATGTCGGCTCGGCCACGGCATCATCGTCAATAAAGGCCACGACTTGCCCCGCAGCAACCGCCAATCCTGCGTTGCGAGCCGCAGAAATGTTGGCCTCGTCAAACACGACAGTCTTCACGTCAAAATCCGCGATGGCGGCCAATGCCTGCGGGTCGGCCACCACAATCACCTCAAAAGACGGATGATCTTGTTGGGACAAGGCCAAAAGGCACAGACGCAGCGATGCCGCCCGATGTCGGCTGACAACGATGACGCTGGCGGTCTGCCCGGTCATCCCATCTGCGCCATCATGGCCTCGATGACGGCCACATCGCTGGGATTGTTCAACTCCCAGAACTGCCGCCCTTTGGCCTGAACCTCGACGCACAGCACGCGGCGTCCGTTTTCCAAAAAGCGCAACTGCTCCAGTCCTTCCAGGGTTTCCAAGGGTCCGACCGGCCAGTTGGAATAGGCCATCAGGGCCGCTGGGCGATAGGCGTAAACGCCCACATGGTGAAAGACAGGTGTGGGATCATCATCGCCATAAACCTTGCCCGTGAAAGGGATCACCTCTTTGGAGAAATATAGTCCCCGCCCGCCCGCGCCGAACACCGCCGTCGTACCCCCGACACGCCCCGCGCGCCGATCGGCCAAAAAGCCGTTCAGCGCCCGTCCATCACACCGCAGGACAGGCGTCGCAATATCGGCCGCATCATCGCCGTCCAGCCCCTTGATCAGATCCTCGACGAACCACGACGGCGTCAGCGGGGCATCGCCTTGCAGATTCACTACCATGTCAAAGCCGGGCAGCTTTTCGGCCACCTCGGCGCAGCGTTCCGTGCCGTTTTGCGCGGCCGAAGACGTCATCACCACCTGCGCGCCAAAACCCTTCGCATGGTCGGCAATCCGGTCGTCATCTGTCGCCACGACAACCCTGTCGGCGCCCTTCACCCCCATGGCCGCTTCCCACGATCGGCGGATCAAGGTTTTATCCCCATCAGGACCTTTCAACGACACCAAAGGTTTTCCAGGATAGCGGGTGCTGGCAAAGCGTGCGGGAATGGCGATCAGAACACTCATTTTTGCAAGGCCACCCCGGGCGCATAGGCGATGAAGAACGGGTTATCCCAGCCCTCTTTGCCATAAGACAGCGGTTTGTGGTCATCAAAACGCACCACTTGGCCGCCCGCTCCGCGCAGAACAGCATCGCCCGCCGCCGTGTCCCATTCCATCGTCCGGCCCAACCGCGGGTAAAGATCTGCTTCTCCGGTGGCCACCAGACAGAACTTCAGGCTGCTGCCGGCACTCTTCATGTCCTTGACCTGATACTTCGCGATATAGGCGTCGGTCGCCGCATCCCGGTGCGATTTTGATGCGACCACCATCAGCGCCCCATTGTCAGGCTGTGACACCCCGATATGCGCTACCGGGCCGGGCCTGTCCTTTGCAAGATCGCCCGTCTCTTCGACAGCGCGCCCATCGGCCTGCGTATAGAACAGCCGCCCTTGGGCAGGCGCATAAACCACCCCGCGCGTCGGCACCCCATTTTCAACATAAGCGATGTTCACCGTAAAGTCGCCGCGGCGCTGCACGAATTCCTTGGTTCCATCCAAAGGGTCGACGATCAGAAAGGTCGCGGCCCGCAAGGCGTGGCTGGCGGCCTGTTCTTCGGTAATCAACACCACGTCGGGAAAAGCCGCCCGCAGGCCCGCCGAAATCAGCGCATCTGCCGCTTCATCCGCTTCTGTCACGGGGCTGGCATCACTTTTCGATTTCACCTCAAAATCCGGTCCGTCGTAGACCTGCATGATCTTGTCCCCCGCCTCCAGGGCCAGGCGCCGGATAATCGGGATCAAAATGTCATAATTCATCAAAAACTCCTGCGACCGTCCGCATATGACGGCAATGTTGCACTTTTTTCTGATGCCTTTATCATGGCTTGCTAAGAGAACAGCAAGATTTCGCGCGATAAAATACATTCAGGCACATATCGAGGCACCATGTTTCGGCAGGATATTCCCCAGACAACCCGCGCTGGCGCTTTTGCGATGCTGGAACTCATCTTTCATTCCGCAGTGCGTAACTTGCGAAAATCGCACGGAAACGCCATCGTCGGCCTTGTGATTTCCATCGTTCAGTCTGTGATCATGGTTTTGGTCTTCATGTTCATGATGACCTATCTGGGCGGCGGAAATCGGGGCATTCGGGGCGACAAATTGCTTTATGTCATGTCCGGTGTCTTCCTGTTCATGACCCATACAAAAACCATCGGCGCGGTCGCAAAGTCGGATGGTCCGACCTCGGCCATGATGAAACACTCGCCTATGAACCCCGTGATCGCCATCGCGGCCGCGGCCCTTGCGACGCTGTATCAGCAGATCTTGTCCATTGTGGTCATCTTGTTTTTCTACCATGCCATCTTCAGCCCGATCACCATCGACCAACCCGTCGGCGCCGTGATGATGTTTCTTCTGGCCTGGGCCTCTGGGATTGCCATCGGCATGGTGTTCAAGGCGGCAACACCCTGGGCCCCTGAATTCTTTGGAATTGCCACGGGTCTATATTCCCGGATCAACATGATCGCCTCGGGAAAGATGTTCGTGGCCAACGCCACACCCACCTGGATCTTGGCTTGGTTCTGGTGGAATCCCTTGTTTCACATGATCGATCAGGCCCGCGGTTTCATCTTTTTGAACTATGATCCCCACTATTCTTCCATCGACTATCCGGTGAAGGTGACGATCGCCATCTTCATGATCGGGCTGATGGCCGAAAACTACACCCGCCGCTATGCCAGCGTCTCGTGGGGTGCGAAGTAAGATTACCGCTTCACCGCCCCAAGAACACCGAAAATCTTCGCGTTTTCGGTGCGTTTTCCGGGCTGAATCCGCGCGCAGCCCGCTTGCAGGGCTTCGCATGCCCCCCTATATACGCCCAGAAGCCGGCTCAGGGCACTTCCTGCGCCGGGTCTCACTGGGATCGGGTCGGAATGCCGCACGAGGGTTCCGCCCAAAACATCGCCGAAGGAAAGGGACCACTCATGGCCAAAATTATTGGTATTGACCTCGGGACGACCAACTCTTGCGTTGCCATCATGGATGGATCGCAACCCCGGATCATCGAAAACTCCGAAGGGGCGCGCACCACGCCCTCGATCGTTGGATTTACGGACAACGAACGTCTGGTCGGGCAAGCCGCCAAGCGGCAGGCCGTCACCAACGCCTCCAACACCATCTTCGCCGTCAAACGCCTGATCGGCCGCCGCTTTGATGATCCTGTGATTGTCAAAGACCAAAAGAACATGCCCTACAAGATCAGCAACGGCGGCAACGGCGACGCTTGGGTTGAAGCGCGCGGCGAAAAGTATTCGCCCAGCCAGGTGTCGGCGTTCATCCTGCAAAAGATGAAAGAAACCGCCGAGGCGTATTTGGGTGAAACCGTCACCCAAGCGGTCATCACCGTGCCCGCCTATTTCAACGACGCCCAGCGTCAGGCCACCAAAGATGCCGGCAAGATCGCCGGTCTTGAAGTGCTGCGCATCATCAACGAGCCAACCGCAGCCGCACTTGCCTATGGTCTCGACAAGAAAGAAGCGCGCACCATCGCGGTCTATGACCTTGGCGGCGGCACCTTCGACATCACGATTCTTGAAATCGATGATGGCCTGTTCGAAGTGAAATCCACCAACGGCGACACCTTCCTTGGCGGCGAAGATTTCGACATGCGGATCGTCAACTATTTGGCGGACGAGTTCAAAAAGGAACATGGCGTCGATCTGTCGATGGACAAGATGGCCCTGCAGCGCCTGAAAGAAGCCGCTGAAAAGGCCAAGATCGAACTCTCTTCTTCGACCCAGACCGAGATCAACCAGCCGTTCATCTCGATGGACCGCAACACCGGACAGCCGCTGCACCTGGTCGTGAAAATGACCCGCGCAAAGCTTGAATCCTTGGTGGATGATCTGATCAAGAAGTCGATCAAGCCGTGCCAGGCCGCTTTGAAAGATGCCGGCATTTCCATGTCAGACATCGACGAGGTCGTTCTTGTCGGCGGTATGACCCGGATGCCCCGCGTCATCGAAGAAGTGACCAAGTTCTTCGGCAAAGAGCCGCACAAGGGCGTGAACCCAGACGAAGTGGTGGCCGCTGGCGCCGCCATTCAGGCCGGCGTTCTGCAAGGCGACGTGAAGGATGTGGTTCTGCTCGATGTGACACCGCTGTCGCTGGGCATCGAAACGCTGGGCGGCGTGTTTACCCGCCTGATCGACCGCAACACCACCATTCCGACCAAGAAATCTCAGGTCTTCTCGACCGCCGAAGACAACCAGAACGCCGTGACGATCCGGGTGTTCCAAGGCGAACGCGAAATGGCGGCTGACAACAAGATGCTCGGCCAGTTCAACCTTGAATCGATCCCGCCTGCCCCCCGCGGCATGCCCCAGATCGAGGTGACCTTCGACATTGATGCCAACGGCATCGTGTCGGTCAAAGCCAAGGACAAAGGCACCAACAAGGAACAGCAGATCACGATTCAGGCCTCGGGTGGCTTGTCGGATGACGAGATCGAAAAGATGGTCAAAGAGGCCGAGGCGAATGCCGACGCCGACAAGGAACGTCGCGAACTGGTTGAAACGAAGAATCAGGCCGAAAGCCTGATGCATTCGACCAAAAAGTCCCTTGCCGAACACTCGGACAAGGTCGATCCGTCTACGGTCGAAGCGATCGAACTGGCCATGGGTGCCTTGGAAGAAACCATGAAGTCGGACGATGCTGGCAAGATCAAAGGCGGAATCCAGAACCTGACCGACGCCGCGATGAAGCTGGGCGAAGCCATCTACAAGGCCACCGCCGATGCAGCGGATGGCGGCGATGAAGGTGGACCGCGCGAAGTGGATGATGACATCATCGACGCCGACTTCGAAGACATGGGCAACAACAAGCGTAAGTAACGCGCTTGGGAACCTCCTTTGGGCGGCCCTTGGGGCCGCCCAAAGCGTTCCTTTAAGGGGGTTTTGCCATGGCAAAGCGGGACTACTACGAAGTACTCGGGGCAGCTCGCGGCGCATCAGCCGAAGAGCTGAAAAAGGCCTATCGTACCAAGGCCAAGGAACTGCACCCTGATCGCAATTCAGACAATCCCAACGCCGAGTCTCAGTTCAAAGAGGTGAACGAGGCTTATGATGTCTTGAAGGATGCCGACAAGAAGGCTGCCTATGACCGCTATGGTCACGCCGCTTTCGAAGGCGGTATGGGCGGCGGCGGCCGTGGGGGCCCCGGAGCCGGTCAGGGCGATTTCGCCTCGGCCTTTTCGGATGTCTTCGAAGACCTTTTTGGCGATTTCATGGGCGGTCAACGCGGCGGCGGCGGCCAGCGGTCGCGGGCGCAGCGGGGGTCAGATCTGCGCTATAACCTGCGCGTCACCCTCGAAGAGGCCTTTGCCGGCGTTCAGAAAACCATCAACGTGCCCGGGTCCACCGCCTGCGATTCCTGTCGCGGTTCGGGCGCCGAGGGCGGCGCCGAACCCGTGACCTGCCCCACCTGTTCGGGCATGGGCAAGGTGAGGGCGCAGCAAGGCTTTTTCACCGTTGAACGCACCTGCCCCACCTGCAATGGCGCGGGCCAGATCGTCAAGAACCCCTGCAAGGTCTGCCACGGGGCTGGCCGTA
>CANHLE010000048.1 GCA_947461435.1 Paracoccaceae bacterium
TCCAAAGGATGGACAACCCCACCTTCGGCATCCAGCCGTTCGGGGACTTCTGACACGCGCGCATACAACAGATCAGGCCGTTTGATGTGTAAATCAAACAAGCGCGGGCGGTTTTGATAGCCGATAAGAAGCAGATCAGCAAAGCCTTGCGTGATCATCAGCAAGACCTTTTCGCCCTTCCGCTCCAGCAGTGCGTTGGTGGCGACGGTTGTGCCCATCTTCACAGCCCGGATGGCACCGGGCGGAAAATCCTGAGTGCCCAAGATGTCGCGGATGCCTTGGATCGCGGCGTCGCGATAGCGTTCGGGATGCTCAGACAAGAGTTTGTGGGTAATCAATTCACCATCGGGGCGGCGCGCGACGACATCGGTAAACGTACCTCCCCGGTCAATCCAGAATTCCCATGCGCCGTCGCTCATCTTGCCTCCTGCCGGCCCAAGGGCGGGCCACGCGCTTTGGTGGCCCGGACGCAAGGCGAATGCAATCTGTATTCCGGGTTATCCGCGGCCCCAAGCGCCGCGCAAGCCCGTCAGGCGGCCGCAATCGCCCCATAGGCGCAGCGTCCGGCAACCCAGGTTTGTCGCACCACCGGTACCTCGCCCTCTGGCCAATCGAGCAGGACCAGATCGGCCCGCAGACCGGGCAGAATCTGGCCGCGGTCCGTCAATCCCAAGGCCCGTGCCGGATTGGCCGATATCATCGGCCATAGCTTGTGCAACGGGCCGCAGCCATCGTCCATCAGCCGGGACATGGCACCCAACATGGCCGGATAATAGTAGTCGGAGGCCAGAATATCGCACAAACCATCGCGGAACATGTCCGCCGCCCCGATGGATCCCAAATGGCTGCCACCACGCGCGGCATTAGGAGCGCCCAGAACAATGGCATCCCCGCCCGCCCGCGCGAACTGCGCTGTGCGGCGGTTCATCGGGAATTCGGTGATCAAGGACCCCAAGCGCCGGTAAAAACCACGGGTTTCTTCCTGGCTGTCGTCGTGGCTTAGCATCGGGGCCCCTGCCATGCGCGCCAGATGGGCCACCTGTTCAATCCAACCAAGCGCTTCCGGGCGGCGCTGCCAGATTTTTTGGATCAGCGCCACATAATCCGCCGTGCCCATATTGGACCGCTTGGCACGGCTATCCATTTTCGCGGCGAAGGCCGCGCTGGTCATATCGGTGACCCTAAAGGACGGATCGTGATCAAAGGGGCGATCCTGCAAGGCGACATCGGGGTGCAAGACGGCCATGGTGGTGTGATCGTTGAAAGCAAGCGAGGGGGTCAACGGACCGGCAAGGGCCGCTTCGATCAGGGGGATCGCCTCGGGGCAAAAGGTTTCCCACCGAAGTTGCAACCGATGTTCCATCGTCAGACGCGGGGCAAGACGGGTTAGCGCGTCAAACACTTGCCAGCCCGTTTCAACCGACCGAAGGCCCGGCTCCCAACTTAGCGTAAGGGCGTGATAGGCGGTGGCGATACCATTGGCCGCCAACTGCCGATCGGTTTCCAGCAGCGCGACCTCGGTCGGCAGCATGACACCGGGGCGCGGCATGATCTGGCGTTCAAAGGCGTCGCCGTGAATATCAACAATCGCGGGGGCAAGGATCATGCCGGCTGCGTTCACCACCCGGGCCCCGCTGCGCGGCGCGTCAAGGCCAGCGATCCGTCCCGCCTCGATGCGCAGCGATGCTTGCACGATCCCCTCGGACAGCAGAACCTTTCCCCCTTCAAAGATCACCGGTTCGGTCATACTCATGCCATACGCTCCGCCAAAAGATGCCAATGCCACGACCCCGGTGTGTCATGCACGCGGTCAACCAGCGACAGCAGCTCAAATCCGCCAAGCAGGCTGACCAGTTGCGACGCCGAACAAAAGTAATGAGGATGAACCTTGTCACCCGGTCCATCAAACACCCAGGTATTGCGCGAAATCTCGGTGCCTTTTGCCTTCGCCAACTCGACCGGAAGCCGGCGGGAAGACAGCATGGTGGCCATGAAGGTTCCGCCGGGCTTCAACACCCGCGCGACTTCCGAAAAAGACTGGGCCACGATGGATTCGTCCCCATGATAAATCACATTCCAAGACAGGATATGATCGAAACTGGCATCCGCAAAGGGCAACGCCGTCATCTTCGATTGGTGCAGATCCAAGGTCAGGCCGGCCGTGTTTGCCGCGCCTTGGATGGCCGCCAAGGAGTCGGGGGCGGCGTCTATTGCGGCCACGTCAAAGCCCATCTGCGCCAAGGCCAAGGCATGCCGGCCCAGACCTGCGCCCAGATCCAAGATCCGCGCGGCAGCGGGCAATCCCTGCGCATGGGCCATGACCTCTGGTTCTGGCCGCGCCCATATCGACGTTGCATCCGCGTTGGCCCATTGGTCGTTCCAATAGGCATGAGCCGTGTCTGTCGTCATCGTCATTCCCTCAGATAAGCTTGCGGCGGATCCAGCTGCTGCCCTGTTCAACACCGACCACAAGGATCAGCATCATCAAGATGATGGTCAGCGCCTCGTCATAATTGAACAAATCAAACGCGACCTTCAGATCCACCCCGATCCCGCCTGCACCGACAAGGCCCAGCGCTGCCGATCCGCGAACCGATTTTTCCAGCGCGAACAAGGATGTGGCGGTAAACGACGGCAGGCAGGCCGGAAAAACGGCCGAAAAGATGATGCCCATGCGGCTGGCCCCGATGGCCCGCAGGGCATCTTGGGGGCCGGTATCGGCTTCTTCCATCGCTTCAGCAAAGAAGCGCCCCGCAAAACCGATCTTGTCGATCATCAGCGCCAAAACCCCCGCCGCCGGACCCAGTCCCACAACAATGATAAAGAAGATCGCCCAGACCAGATCCGGAACGGTGCGGAAAAACGCGATGCAGCCGCGTGCGGCGGTCTTGATCAAAGGATGCGGCGACAAACGGTCTGTGGCCAAAATCGCAAAGGGCACGGCGCAAATCAGGCCCAGCGCCGCCCCCGCCACCGCCATCTGCAACGTTTCCAGCAATTTCCAGAAAATGCGGTCAACATGGGTGAAATCTGGCGGAAACATTTGCATCAAGAACCCAGAGGGCGCAAAAAGCCGCGCCGCGCCGCGTTGCAAGGTGTCCAACGGGGGGGCCGTGTTGACCACACTGGTGATCACAAGGGCCAGCACGACGATGATGCCAACATATTCGGCAAGCGATCGATGCTGAAATCTTGGCGGGGGCGCAGAACGGGCAAGGGATGGGGTCATGATGGCTCTATTCTGTCGGCTTGTCGAAGAAGCGGCGCAATTTGATTGGATCTGCCTGCTGTGTGGCCACATCCATCGTGATCAGACCGCCGGCCAGACCGATGATGCGGTCCGAAAACTGCAATGTGTGTTCCAATCGGTGCGAGATGACGATCAAGGTCAGACCATCCTGACGGGCCAGATCAGACAAAAGCCGCATCACATCTTCACCCGACTGGGGGTCCAGGCTGGCGTCAGGTTCATCGGCCAGAATGATCTCAGGGCGTTGCATCAGCATCCGGGCGATGGCCACGCGCTGCTGCTGACCGCCAGACAAACTGTCCACCCGTTGCAAGGCCTTGTCGTCCAGCCCGACCCGGGCAAGGCAGGCCAGTGCCTCGGCGCGCACCGCATCTGTTGCAGCCCATTGCCACCAACTGCGCGGCCCGCTGAGGCGCGACTGGACACCGTGCAACACATTCGACAGGGCAGACAGACGGGGCACAAGATTGTGCTTTTGCCAAACCACCCCAATGCGCGAACGGAACCTGCGCAAGGCACGCGAAGCAAGACTGATGACCTCGTGGCCCAGAATCTCGATCCGGCCAGACGTGGGATCTGTCAGCCGGATCAGGCATTTCAGCAAGGTCGATTTTCCAGACCCGTTTGCGCCGATCACCGCCAAGGACACACCGGCGTAGGCCTCGAACGACACCCCGTTCAAAATGGTCGGTCCGCCATAGGATTTCACAAGGTCTGACACGCGCAAAACAGGCCCCACCAAGGTGGAGCCTGCCAAAGTCGTGCCCGCGTCAAGCGGTGCGTTCATGCCGGATTACTCAAGAAACGCTAGGAATTCGGTGACGCCGACATTTTCGTACATCTTGCGCACGCTGTCATAGTCAGCATCGGTCACCGTCGCGTTGAACCCGCCACCGATGAACTTGGCGTTGTTTTCAACCGAGGTGATGGCCGCCAGCAACTCGTCACCGTGTTCGGTGAATGCCTTGCGCACGATATCAACCACTTCTGGCTTTACGCTTGGTGCCGCCAGCAGAACGTCGGCGGGCAATTCCGGGCCCTTGACCACAACGCGAAACTTCTGGTCCGGGAACTTTTCGGTGATCTGTTCCAGATGCGAGCGGCCCATGCCAATCGCCGCAATCTCGCCGGCGATCATCGCTTCGACGGCAACGTTGCGCTTGAGGAACACAGGTTCATAGTCGGTTCCGTAAACAAGACCGCCTTCGGCCAGCAACGTTGCGGGCGACAGGTGCTGCGAGGTCGACCCGATTTCGCCGAAGGAAATCTTCGCCCCTTTCAGATCAGCCGGCGCTTGGACGGCCGATCCATCCAGCACAACGATATCGGAATAATAGTCAGGGCGGTTCCAGGTCACGACAGGTTGGGCCTGCAGACGGGCGTTGAACACCACGTATTCAGCCGGACCGGTCAGAACGAAATCAACCTGCTCGGCTGCCATGGCTTCAACGGCGACGGTGCGGCCAGATACGGCGAAGAATTCAACCTTCAGGCCCGAAACCTTTTCGAAGGCGTCCTTGAACGGGCCCATTTCGGTTTGCAGCGCTTCCATCCCGTCAATGTCAGTGACGGCGAAGCGAATGGTGTCTTGTGCTGTGGCGGCGGTCGCCCCCAGCAGGGATGCCGAAAGGACGACGGCCTTCAGAAGAGATTTCATGGTTCATACCCCAAGGATTCAAGTGACCAAAGGGGTAGTCAGATCAAGTGACATCGGGATGAAAGGTATGTGAAAGATATGTTACAGTCCGGCCGCCACACTTTTGGCGGCAATTCAGATGGACTCGCCCCCATCCAGCACAAGCGCATGGCCCGTCATGAACCCGCTGCGAGACGATGCCAGATAGACGATACTTTGCGCGATCTCGTCCATCGTTGCCCAGCGCCCCATGGGAATGGAGCTTTTCACATAGGTTTCCAGCGCAGCCCGGCCACCCATTTGCCGTTCGAACCCTGCGTTGAACGGGGTATCAACAAAGCCCGGGCACAGCGCGTTGCACCGAATATTGTGCACAGCATAGTCAGCGGCAATCTGGCGCATCATGGCGATCACGGCATGTTTGGAGGTCGCATAGGCAATCATTTGACGGTCAATTTGCACGCCGGAATTGGACGCCGTAATGATGATTGAGCCGGATTTGCGGCGCATCATATGCGGCACGGCCGCCTTGGCGGCCACGAAATGCGCGCGCACATTCAGCGCCCAAGACTGATCCATCTCCTGCACCGTGCAGTCTGTCAGCCCCCCAGATGTTTGCACGCCCGCGTTCGAATGCAAGACATCCAGTTTCCCATGACGGGCGACCGCGCCATCTATGGCGGCGTTCAATTCTGCATCATGCCCCACATCCAAAGCCTGCGCTTCGGCTTGCCCCTGATTGGCAACGATATCTGCGGCCACTCTGGCGGCCAAATCACCATCCCGGTCTGTGACAATCACCAAGGCCCCCTGCCCGGCCAAAGCGATCGCGCCTGCCCGGCCTATGCCTGAACCCGCCCCCGTGACCAAGGCAACCTGACCCTTCAACAGACCGCTCATGTGGTTCTCTTGCGCTGCAGCAGGATCTGGGCGGTGATCAGCAAGATCAGCGAGAGCGACAAGACCATTGTTCCAATGGCATTGATTTCTGGCGTCACGCCTCTGCGGATGGAGGAAAACACATAGATCGGCAGGGTCGTGTTTGATCCGGCCACAAAGAATGCAATGATGAAATCATCAAAGCTGAAAGTGAAACTCAACAGAAATCCGGCCAGAATTCCGGGCTGGATCAGGGGAAGTGTGATCTGACGAAAGGTGCCAAAGGGGGTGGCGTACAGATCGGCAGAGGCTTCGGTAAAGCTGCGGTCCATCCCCGCGATCCGGGCCCGTACGATGATGATCACCAGCGCCATGTTGAACAAACTGTGCGCCGCGATCAAGGTTCCCAGCCCCATTGCCAATTGCGGGGCCGGCCCTTCTGCGGGCCAGATGGCAACCAAGATCGGGTTGAGCCAGCCAAAAACCGTGACGATGGCAATCAACGTGCTGATGCCAATGACGATGCCCGGAATCATGACAGCGATATAGATGAGAGCGTCAAAAAAGGCGCGGCTGCGACCGGTCATGTTCTGCAACGCCAGCGCTGCCATGGTTCCGAACACGGCGGCGATGATCGCCGAAATGAGCGCGACCGTTAAGCTGGTTTGCAGAGCATCCATCACGAAGGGATTGCTTAACGCCTTGCCATACCATTTGACGGAAAAACCGGCGAATTCGCTGGCATTTCGCCCGGCACTAAAGCTGAACAGCGCAATGATCCCGATGGGGATATACAAGAAAAGATAGACCGCGATGGCATAGATCCGCATCCTTGGCCCCCTACATCAACGAGACATCGTCGCGGCCATTGCCCCAACGCTTGATGGCCCGCATGTAGATCGTGACGCTGACCAGCATCACCAGCACAAGTGCCACCGCAACCGCCGACCCAAAGGGCCAGTTGCGCGATTGCAAGAACAGATCAACCAAAGCGTTGCCCACAAAGAAAACCTTGCCGCCGCCCAGCATCGCCGGGATCAGAAATTCGCCCATCAAAAGGATAAAGACCAGCATGCAGCCCGTCGCCACCCCCGGAAGGGACAAGGGCAAGGTGATTTGCAAAAAGCTGCGCCAAGGGGGCGATCCAAGATCAGCCGAGGCCTCGAGCAAGCGTTTGTCCAGACGTTCAAGACTGACATAGATCGGGAAAACCATCAGCGGCAGATAGCCATAGACGATCCCCGCCAAAACGGCGAAGGGCGTGTTGATCAGGCGGATGCCTTCAAGGCCGAAAAACTCCAAAATCGCAGGAATTCCGCGCCCACCCAAGATGAAGATCCACGCATAGCTGCGGATCAAGATCGACGTCCAGAAGGGAACAATAACCAAGATCAACAAGAGCGTGCGCCACTTGGGGTTGGCCTTGATCGCCAAGTAATAGGCCAAGGGATAGGCAATCAACAAAACGATCAACGTGCCGACCGGCGCGAGGGTCAGCGTATTTTGGAACGCTTTCCACCGCGCCGGAAGATTCAGATATTGCTCTAAGGTGAAGGCCGGCACATAGCCGCCGGCTTGGGCACGCTCGCCAAAGCTGAACACCACGACAACAACGATCGGCAACACCAGCATGGTCAAAAGCCATAGCCCGGCAGGCGCAAGTAGCAGTCGGTTGATCAACTTTGGCGACATGGATCAGGCCGATTTGAACCGGGCCATCAATTCGGCACGGTTTGGATCGGTCAAAGTTGCCGCTGCGCCAAACTCCAGCGCGCTGAGCAGCTCCGCTGCCGGGTGAATGATGGGATCCGCCATCATTTCGGCAGACATCATCGCATTGACCCGCGCATCCGCCACAGGCTGGCCGTGGAACATCGCCTCTTTATAGTTGATCGCCGGATCCAGAAGGAAGTTGATCAAGGCATATGCGGCGTCCAGATGCGGCGCGCCCTTCGGAATGGCGTAAAAATCGCTCCAGATTTCGCCGCCCTCTTTGCCCAGAATATACTGGATCTCTGGGATATCCTTGTTCAGCTGCTTTGCGTCGCCGGTCCAGCACATGGCCAACCAAGCATCGCCAGACCGCATGGGCGGCTGATAATCCGAGGTGATGGCGAACAGATGCGGCTTGACAGCCAACAGCAATTCTTCGGCCTTGGCAAGCTCTGCCGGGTCAACAGAATTGAAAGAGTAACCAAAGGATTTCAGAGCATTGCCAATGGTCGTCAACTGATAGTCATGCACTGTGGTGCGGCCCGAAAACTCGGCTTGGGTGATTTCCCAGAAATCTTTCCACGACGTTAAAACCCGGCCATTTGTTTGGCTGGTGTTCACGGCCATACCGGTGGTGCCCCAGTCTTTGGACGCGGCATAAAGCATGCCGTTCACGGTTCCGGGGCTTGCAAACCGCTCGTCAAAGCTGGCCGCGTCATAGTTCGGGATCTTTGAAAGATCGAGTGGATCGATCAGGCCCTCGTCGACATAGGTCGTGATCGTGTAGTTCGTGGGCACAAACACGTCCCAGCCGCTGCCACCTGCCTGCAACTTGGCCAGCATCTCTTCGTTTGAGCCGAAGACGTTCACTTGCACGGCGGCGCCCGTCAATTCGGTGAAGGCGTCGAAACTCGCCGGGTCATGGTAGTTCGGCCAAGTTGCCAAAACCACCGAATCCCCAATGCTGCCTTGGGCATAAGCGGGGCGCGTGATCAGGCTGGGCATGGCACTGCCCAAAACGGTGGTCGCCATGCCAAGGCCGGTGACGCCCAGAAAATGGCGGCGCGAAACCGAGCCTTTGCGATAGCGTTCAAGTTCGGCCATGAATGCCTTGGCAGAAATATGGTCAGGTGTATCGGTCATGTCAGTCTCCCTGTTGCGGAGGTTGTGTCAGTCGTTGTTGAGAATAAGTGCAGCTTCAGGTTTCCAGTGGGCGCGCGCAGGTTCACCCGGCTCAAACGTTCCTTCCAATGCCTCGCCTTGGCGCGAGACGAGGATCAGAAAATCACCAAGATCACCATGGTTTACAAGGTATTCCGTGTGCTCGCCCAGGAAGATGCGGTTCTTGATCAAAACCTCAAGTCCCGGGCCGGAATGGGTCAGGGTGATCTGCTCGGGACGGACCGACAAGCTGACATTGGCGCCCTTTTGCACCCCCTGCCCCAAGCGTCCTTGCCCAGATTGGCCCGGAAGGGACACGGTTCCGATCGGGCCGTCGATCTGCGAAAGGGGCCCTGCAAAAAAGTTGGACTTGCCCACAAAATCCGCGACATAGCGGTTCAGGGGCGCATCATACAATTGGCGCGGCGTGCCGATTTGCACGATCCGTCCGGCCCGCATGATGCAAATGCGATCCGACATGGACAGCGCTTCTTCCTGGTCATGGGTGACAAGAACGAATGTAATGCCCAAGGCCCGCTGCAGGCTTTGCAGTTCGATCTGCATCTCGCGCCGCAGCTTTCGGTCAAGGGCCGCCATGGGTTCGTCCAGCAAAAGGATCTTCGGCTGATTGATCAAAGCGCGGGCAAGGGCAACACGCTGCTGCTGGCCGCCTGACATCTCCCAGATACGCCGCTGTTCAAATCCGGGCAACCGCACCGTGGTCAAGGTTTCCTCGACCCGCCGGGTGATCTCGGCGGCGGCAGGTTTGGGGCGCTGTTGGCGCAGACCGTATGAAATGTTATCGGCCACGGTCATGTGAGGAAACAGCGCATAGTGCTGAAACACCATATTCACCGGGCGTTTGTGCGGCGGCACCAAGTTGACCTGCTGGCCGTCCAGATGAACGCTGCCGGAACTGGGCACTTCAAAACCGGCAAGCATGCGAAGCGCCGTCGTCTTACCGCAGCCAGAAGGGCCCAGAAACGACAAGAACTCTCCGGGCATGATCGCCAGATCAATCTGATCAGCCGCCGTCACCGCCCCATACTGCTTTGTCGCGGCCCGAAATTCCGCAATCGGGGCGCGGCCTGCATTTGAAGTGGGTGTGTCGGCGCTTTGCATCGGTCAGAAATACCCCATAGAATCATGTTTTACTGTAGTGAGGTACAATCCGCTGTATATATCTCAATTTGTATAGGGGGACGGAATGACAGATCGGGTAGGGGTTGCTGCGGCCGCGCAGATCGTCGCACACGTAGGAAGCGATCGCTTGCCCGGTGCCCTTTGCGGTATGCTGCGCGCCGTCGCACCGATCAGTCATGTGGTGGTGTTTGCCTATCGTGGTGCGGCCCGCCCGCTTGCCTTGTTTGATGATTTTCCGCCAGACAGAAAACAGATATTCGTGGTGCAGTACCAAGCGGGCCCCTATCTTCTGGACCCTTTGTATTTGGCAACCTCGCGCCCTGAGGTAGAGGGGTTGTTTCGCCTGAAAGACTTGGCCCCCGACCGCTTTTATCAGGGCGAATATTTCAGAAATTATTACATTCAAACCGGACTGGCCGAAGAAATCGCCTTTTTGGTCAAACTGCCAATGGATGTGACGCTGATCTTTTCCCTCATGCAGAAAGACAGGGCTTTCACGGGGCGGGAATTTCGGGCGTTTGCCGGTATGGTGCCGCTGGTGAATGCTGCCGTCGGGCAGCATTGGGCAGATATCTGGCAGCGGTTTGCGGGCCCCTCGGCCACGCCGCAGCAACCGCCGCCACCGGGCGATCTGGGCCGGGCATTTGCCCAATTCGGAATCGCCATTCTTACCCCGAGGGAGCGGGAAGTTGTGGAATACACCTTGAAAGGCCATTCGGCCGAGGCCACAGGGGCCATCTTGAAAATTGCCCCCGGAACCGTGCGTATCCATCGGCGAAACATTTATTCAAAGCTCGGCATTTCATCGCAAGGCGAGTTATTCGCCTCCTTCATCGGGGCGCTGAGCTCGGCAGAGACCTCTGGCCCCTAAACAGACATCGTGGCGGCCACAGCGCGGCCCCATTTTGCATATTTGCGATTGCGCAAGTCACTTGGCATCTGCGGAACAAAGCGCCGCTCCAAGGCCCATGACTTTTGAAACTCCGCAGGCTGGGGGCATAGATCGGCCTTCAACCCTGCCAGATAGGCCGCGCCAAGGGCGGTGGTTTCAGTGACAACCGGGCGATCCACGGGGGCGCCCAGAATGTCGGACAAGAACTGCATCGCCCAATCTGACGCGGTCATACCGCCGTCGACGCGCAAGATGCCGTCAGCCGCCGTGCCCCAATCTGCGCGCATCGCCTCCAGCAGGTCGCGCGTTTGATATCCTACGCTTTCCAGCGCGGCCTTGGCCAATTCCGCCGGTCCCGAGTTTCGGCTGAGCCCGTAAACAGCCCCCCGGCAATCGGGCCGCCAATAAGGGGCCCCAAGGCCGGTGAAAGCGGGTACGAGCAACAGATCTTGACCCGGATCTGCCGCCTCGGCCAAGGCTTGGGTCTCTTTGGCGTCGCGGATGATCTTCAATCCATCCCGCAACCATTGAACCACCGCCCCGGCAATAAAGATTGACCCTTCCAACGCATAGGTCGTCTTGCCGTTCAATTGGTAGGCGATGGTGGTCAGCAGACGGGATTTGGATGGCACAAGGTCTGATCCGGTGTTCAGCAGCGCAAAACAGCCCGTGCCATAGGTGGATTTCATCATGCCGGGGTCAAAACAGGCCTGCCCGACCGTGGCTGCCTGCTGGTCGCCGGCAACCCCGAAGATTGGAATTTCGTGCCCGAACAGATCGGCCCTCGTTCGCCCGAAATCGGCCGAGCAGTCCTTGACCTCTGGCAGCAGCGCCATGGGGATATCCAGAAGATCGCATATTTCAGCGTCCCATTCCCCCTTTACGATGTTGTAAATCAGCGTGCGCGCCGCGTTGGTGGCATCCGTCACATGCGCGCGGCCCCCCGTCAGGTTCCAGATCAAATAGCTGTCGACAGTGCCAAAAGCCAATTCTCCCCTGCGCGCCCGGTCCCGCGCGCCCGGAAGGGTATCCAGCAGCCATTTCAACTTGGTCCCCGAAAAATACGGGTCCAAAAGCAGGCCCGTACGGGCCGTGATCATAGGCTCATGGCCATTTTGGCGTAAATCATTGCAGATATTTGCCGTGCGGCGGTCTTGCCAAACCACGGCCCGGTGCAAGGGCTGCCCGGTTGCGCGATCCCACAAAAGGGTGGTTTCCCGTTGGTTGGTAATGCCGATCGCTGCGATGTCGCGCGCCGAAATGCCTGCGCGTTCAATCGCGGCACGGGCAGTTCCAGCGACGGTTGACCACAGATCCGCCGCATCATGTTCCACCCAGCCCGTCATCGGATAATGCTGCGGAAACTCTTCCTGCGCCACCGATTTAACGCGCAAAGACTGATCAAACACGATGGCACGGGACGAGGTGGTGCCTTGGTCAATGGCAAGAATATGGGTCATGGCATGTTCCAGAAACGCGGGGTGGCAGGTGGCAGTTTAGGACCGGATCGGCAAGATGCCCATCATGGTTGTGCTGCGGCGGGGTCTGTGTGGCGCGCAAGATGCTGCGACATGTAGGCCCCCAGATCGGCGATCTGGTCAGCCGTCAGACGCAGGCCCAATTTGGTGCGCCGCCAGACAACATCTTCGGGCTGCTGGGCAAATTCATGGTCCATCAGCCAGCGCACTTCGGCCTCGGTCAAGGTGGCGCCAAAATCGCGGCCCAGATCCGCAGTCTGTGTCGCTGCGCCCAAAACCTCCGGTGCGTCACGGCCATAGGCCCGGATCAGACGGCCCGCCCAATAGGATGTCAAAAAGGGATAGCGGGCCATCAGGTCTAGCACCAGACGGGCCACCTCCCCCTGGGGAAAATCCCCCCCCGGCAAGGGCACGCGGGCCGTCCATTCAGGCCTGGCATTGGGAAAGAACGGCTGCAATTTGGCCAAGGCGGATTGGGCCAAACGGCGATAGGTGGTGATTTTGCCGCCGAAGACATTCAACAAGGGCGCGCCGTTCGTATCCAGTGACAAGACATAGTCGCGCGTTGCCGCTGTCGCCGAGACCGCACCATCGTTGTACAGCGGACGCACCCCGGAATAGGTCCAGACCACATCATGACGTGTCACAGGTTTGGCAAAATATGCGCTGGCGAAGGTCAGCAGATAATCCTGCTCTTCATCGGTACAGACCGCATCCTTTGGCGCGCCCTTGTGATCATGGTCAGTTGTGCCGATCAGCGTGAAATCCTGTTCGTACGGAATGGCAAAAATGATCCGCCCGTCGGTGCCTTGAAAGAAATAGCAGCGGTCATGATCATAAAGTTTGCGCGTTACGATGTGGCTGCCCCGAACCAGACGCACGCCCTCGGCCGTGTTGATGCGCGCCACGGTGCGGATGACATCCTCAACCCAAGGGCCCGCTGCATTGACCAAGGCCCGGGCTTGAACCGTCTGCACGCCATGCGCACCTTGCAAAGTAATATGCCACAGATCCCCCCGCCGTTCTGCCTGACTGACCCGCGTTCGGGTCATGATGCGGGCGCCTCTTTGGGCGGCATCGCGCGCGTTCAACGAGACGAGTTTGGCGTCCTCCACCCAGCAGTCCGAATATTCATAGGCCTTGGTGAACCGTTTTTGCAACGCCGCGCCAGCCGGATCAGCAGTCAAATCCAGCGTTCTTGTGGCGGGCAGAATTTTGCGCCCGCCCAACGTATCGTACAAAAACAAACCCAGACGGATCAGCCATGCCGGGCGACGCCCGCGCATCCACGGCATCAGGCGCGCCAGCAGCTTTCCGGTCGGCGTTTCCCCTTCAAAGCGCATGTCGCGGTGATAGGGCAGCACAAAGCGCATGGGCCAAGAGATATGCGGCATAGCGACAAGCAAGGTCTCGCGCTCTTCCAAGGCCTCACGGACAAGGCGAAACTCGAAATATTCGAGATAGCGAAGCCCCCCATGAAACAATTTTGTCGAAGCGGAAGACGTTGCCTGCGCCAGATCGCCTTGTTCAGCCAAGCCAACGCTCAGGCCCCGGCCCACCGCATCGCGGGCGATACCGCAGCCATTGATCCCGCCGCCAATGATGAAAAGATCAAAGATCTCGGGGTGCTCGATTTGGGTCACAGCCATCTCCGTCCGGGTTAGCGATCAGTCGGGCAAGAGGCGACCTTGGTCAAGCAGAAATATTCGCTTTTGTCTGTTATTTGTTAAAACGAACATTTGCGGTCACACGTTGCGCCCTTGTTATCCAAATAGGGGCAAATGCGAACCTTCAGATCTTGTCATATGTGCCCCTTCGGCGGATAGTAGATCCGCATGACCCAAATCGCCGGAAACGGCGGAAAGGACCGGACGTGGCGCTAAGTTTTCGGCAAAGTGAAATCATCGACATCGCCCGGGCAGATGGCCGGGTCAGCGTTGAAGATTTGGCGCAGCGGTTTGATGTGACCTTGCAAACGATCCGGCGAGATCTGGCCGATCTGGCGGATTCAGGCTTGGTCGAGCGGGTACATGGTGGTGCCGTGCCCCGCGCAGGGGTGACAAATCTTGCATATGCCGAACGGCGCAGCATGAACCAATCGGCCAAGGCAGCCATTGCCCGAAGCTGCGCGGCCGCCATTCCTGACAATTGTTCTGTCATCCTGAATCTGGGCACGACGACCGAAGCGGTGGCGCAGGCCCTGCTGAACCACCGCAATATCACCGTCATCACCAACAACATGAATGTGGCCAATATTCTGATGGCCAATCCAAGCTGCGAGATCATGGTGGCCGGCGGGGCATTTCGTCGGTCTGACGGCGGGCTTGTGGGCGAATTGACAACCCAGTTTTTTGAACAGTTCAAGGTGGACTTTGCCGTCATCGGCACCTCGGCCTTGGATGCCGACGGTGATCTGCTGGATTATGATCTTGCCGAAGTGCGCGTCTCAAAAACCATCATCCGTCAGGCGCGGCAGGTGTTCTTGGTGTGCGACCATTCCAAACTGGGCCGGTCCGCCCCGGCGCGATTGGCCTCGCTCAGCGAGATCAGCACTCTGTTCACTGACAAGCCTTTGCCAGAGGCCCTGCGCGGCAAATGCGGCGAATGGTCGACCAAGGTCACGGTTGGCTGACCCGAAAGGTTGGGCAGCGGGCCTTTGCCCGATGCCCATTCGGGCCTATTGCAACATTGCGACCACGAAAGGCTCTACCTCGTTCCAGCCTTCCCACATCATCTTCAGCGCAACATAAAGGATGATGGCCAATCCAACATAGGCGATCCAACGATGCTTGTTCAAAAGTTGCGCGATGAAGGTGGCAGCCAGCCCCATCAGGGCAATCGACAGGATCAGGCCTATGACAAGAACCGTCGGATGGTCCTTGGCGGCGCCCGCCACCGCCAAGACGTTGTCCAAACTCATCGACACGTCGGCGACCACAATTTGTGTTGCCGCCTGACGGAAGGTTTTTGCAGGACCGCCGCCGGCAACGGTGCCGTCCGCGTTCAAATCCTGGCCCGTCAACGCCTCTTCCCCGCGATTTTCGGCAGCATGGCCATTTTGCAGCTCGCGCCACATTTTCCAGCAGACCCACAGCAGCAAGATCCCCCCAGCCAACAAAAGGCCGACTATCTGCAACAACTGCGTCGTCAGCCCGGCGAAGATGATCCGCAGCACAGTCGCGGCAAGGATGCCGACGATGATTGCCTTGGTGCGCTGCTGCTTTGGCAGGCCCGCGGCCGCAAGCCCAATCACGATGGCATTGTCCCCCGCAAGGACCAGATCGATACCGATCACAGCCAATAGGGCGGTGATCCCTTCGGGGGTGAAGATTTCCAGCATGACAGCTCCAGACACATATTTTGGATGTACCTAAGCCCCTTGCCCGCACAATTCAACCAAATGCCAGCTTGCCCGCCTTGGAAAGGCAGAGTAGGCCGAACAGATGCTGTCGTACCAACATATCTATCACGCGGGAAATCTGGCCGATGTGCAAAAGCACGCCCTTTTGGCTTGGATGCTGACCTACCTGACGCAAAAAGACAAACCGATCAGCTATATTGAAACTCATGCCGGACGGGGTCTGTACGATCTTGGGTCAGACGAGGCCGTGAAGACGGGCGAGGCGGCAGCGGGGGTGGAACGTGTTGAAAACCGTTTTGCCGCCGATCATCCCTATCGCCAAAGATTGGCCGAGGTTCGGGCACAATGGGGGCCGATGGCCTATCCCGGTTCGCCCTTGGTCGCAGGATTGTGCCTGCGAGAGCAAGACAGACTTCATCTGGCCGAACTGCACCCGCAAGAAGTGCGGGCGCTGCGGGAAAATCTTGCCCTGTGGGAGCCGCATATCGAACAGAAGGACGGCTTCGAATTCGCCCTGTCCTTGACCCCTCCCCTTCCCCGCCGTGGGCTGATGTTGGTCGACCCCTCGTATGAGGTGAAGGCAGATTATGACTATATTCCGGGCTTCGTGCAAAACATCGCCCGCAAATGGAATGTTGGCGTGCTGGTTTTGTGGTATCCGATTCTGGCGGGTCATCCGCAAGCGGACATGCTGCGGGCCCTCAAGGCCGCCTTTCCCGACGGATTTTGCCATGAGGTCCGGTTTCCCCCGGCGCGGGACGGACATCGGATGATCGGATCAGGCCTGTTCATCGTGAACCCACCCTATGGGATCGAGGCCGCAGCAGCCGAGGTCAGCCGCGTCATCGGGGCCTAGCGTTGGCGGCATGGGGCGTCCGCGGCGGTTACCGCCGATCGCCCCCGCACCGCATTTCACCCGCCGGGCACAAAGTCGTGTCGAAGCGGGGCTTGGCGCGGACAGTTTGACGGCTTATCCTGCACCCATGTTTCAAAATCTGCTTCAACGGCTTCTTGCCCCCGCCCCCGCCCGCCTTGCCGATGCCGAAGCGCGCCTTGCCTTGGCCGCGCTTTTGATCCGCGTCGCCAAAAGTGACAATCTGTATTCCGCCGAAGAAGTGGAACGGATCGACCGCGTGCTAAGCCTTCGGTTCGATCTGGATGCCTTTGCGGCCGAAAGACTCCGCTTGGACGCCGAACAATTGGAAGGTGAAGCGCCCGACACCGTGCGCTTTACCCGGGCCTTGAAAGATGCCGTTCCACTGGAAAACCGGACCGGATTGATGGAAGCGCTTTGGTCAGTCGCCTTGGCCGATGGTCAGCGCGACGCGATGGAGGATCAACTTCTGCGGATCGTGTCAAACCTTTTGGGCTTGACCGATGTGCAAAGTGCGCAGGCCCGCCGCCAAGCCCAGGCTCAGGAATGATTGCCTCGCTGGGGATGTACGACCGCGCCGAAACGGCTTCGGCGAACGATCGACTTTGGCAACTTATCCGCGATGGCCTGCGCGCGCGGTCACTGGCAGCGCCCGAAGCCCTCACCCGCGGTGAGGCGGCGTATTGGGCGGCGTGGCAATCGCCCGATCTGGTGGTCTCGCAAACCTGCGGCTTTCCCTATCGCACCCGACTGCATGGGCACGTGACCTTGATCGGCACCCCGGATTATGGCCTGCCCGGCTGCGCGGCAGGATATTATAACTCGGTCTTCGTGGTGCGGGCCGATGATCCGCGCACAACCCTCGCCGCGTTCAAGGATGCGCGCTTTGCCTTTAACGAAGGGCTAAGCCAGTCCGGTTGGGCCGCGCCGCAAAATCACGCGGCTGGCCTTGGGTTTCAGTTCAAACCCAGTTTGCAATCGGGCGGACACCGCTTGTCGGCACTGGCTGTTGCTGAAGACCGGGCGGATATCGCGGCGATGGATGCGCTGACTTATGATCTGTGCATGCGCTACGATCCCTTCATGGCGGGGCTGCGCGCATTGGCGCGAACGGCGCCGACGCCCGCCCTTCCCTATATCGCCGCCAAAGGGGTGGATGGTGCAGCCTGTTTTGCCGCCATATCCGAGGCAATCCATGTGCTTACCGACCAAGACAGGGGCATCTTGTCGCTCAAGGGTTTGGTTCATATCCCGCCGGAACGGTATCTTGCCGTGCCAACGCCGCCCGCACCCGACCAGATTGAATGGTTTGAGTGATCGATTTGGCGGGCATCGCCCCGGTTTTTCGCACAAAGGCCGTTGCGACTCGGCCCATAGTGCGCGTTATGTGACCAAAGCACGAAGGTAAGGAAGGGCGCAGGTTGGCCGAAACACAGACCCCCGTCATCGATATTCGCAATCTGCACAAAAGCTATGGACAGCTTGAAGTGCTTAAAGGCGTTGATCTGGTGGCGCCGCGCGGACATGTCGTATCGCTGATCGGATCGTCGGGGTCGGGAAAATCGACCCTGCTGCGCTGCTGCAACCTTTTGGAAGACAGCCAAGAGGGCGAGATCACCTTTGAAGGCGAAGCCGTGCGCTGGAAGGGTCAGGGCCTCGGCCGGCACCCGGCGGACCGGGTGCAGGTAACACGCATGCGCACCAACCTGTCGATGGTGTTTCAGCAGTTCAACCTTTGGTCCCATATGACGGTGCTTCAAAACGTAATGGAAGCGCCGGTGACGGTTCTCAAACGCGACCCCAAGGAAGTTGAAACCAAGGCACGGATGTATCTGGACAAAGTGGGGATCGGCGAGAAGGCGGATGCCTGGCCCGCCATGCTGTCAGGCGGCCAACAACAGCGGGCCGCAATTGCGCGCGCGCTGTGCATGGAGCCCAGAGCGCTGCTGTTTGACGAACCCACTTCTGCCCTTGATCCCGAATTGGAACAAGAGGTCGTGCGGGTGATCAAAGCCCTTGCAGACGAGGGTCGCACCATGATCCTTGTGACCCACGATATGAAACTGGCTGCCGACGTGTCAGATCATGTCATTTTCCTGCACCAAGGAAAGATTGAAGAACAGGGTGCGCCAAGCGATCTGTTCGGCAATCCCAAGACAGACCGTTTGCGGGGCTTTTTGTCCGCGACGGCTTAAGAAGAAACCAACCACTTAAAACAGGGGACTAAACATGAAGAAATTGCTGCTTGCGACCGCATTGGTCGGATTTGGGGGCGTGGCCCTTGCTCAGGACGTTGTGCGTCTTGGCACCGAAGGCGCCTATCCTCCCTACAACTTCATCAACGACGCGGGCGAGGTTGACGGCTTTGAACGCAAGTTTGGCGACGAGCTGTGCAAGCGCGCGGCTCTGACCTGCGAATGGACCACGAACGAGTGGGACAGCATTATTCCGAACCTTCAGTCGGGCAACTATGATGTGATCATCGCCGGCATGTCGATCACCGACGAACGCGAAGAGATCGTGGACTTCACCCAAGCCTATATTCCGCCCGCGTCTTCCGCCTATCTGGCGCTTTCGGCCGATGCCGATCTGATGAGCGGCGCTGTGGCCGCCCAAACCTCGACCATCCAAGCCGCCTTTGTGGCCGAAAATGGCATGCAGGTTGTCGAATATGCGACCCCCGAAGAAACCGTTGCGGCCGTCAAGAACGGCGAAGCGGTCGCCGTTCTGGCTGACAAGGACTACCTCAAGCCGATCGCGGCAGAATCGAACGGAGAGCTGGTGCTTTTGGCCAAAGAAGAATCCATCGGTGGCGGTGTGGGCATGGCCTTCCGGGACAGCGATGATGCCGTGCGCGAAAAGTTTGATGCCGCCATCACCTCGATGAAGGAAGATGGCACATTGAATGCGATGATCCTTGAGTATTTTGGCCCAGAAGCCAAAACTTGGTAATCCAGTCGCCCGCCCCTGCGCCGTGCGGGGGCGGGCACCACTTGCAAGGGACATCCCATGTTTGCCGCCTGCGCCGATCCAAAGTCGATCGAGGGTCTGACTTGGGCCTTTTGCTATCTTACCTCTGGCAAACATCTTGATTTTTATTGGTCTTTTCTGACTGTCTTGATGTTGTTGGCCATCACCGCGCCGGCTGCGTTGGCGCTGGGGTTTATGGGGGCCACGGCGGCCAGATCGCAGGCGCTGCCCGCGCGCATTCTGGGCAAGACCTATATTGCGATGGTCCGCGGCATTCCCGACATCATTTTCTTTCTGTTCTTTGTGATCGCGCTGGATCAGGGGATCGAATACCTCAAACATCTGGCGGTCTGCCCCTCCGGCGCACCGTGGCCTTGGCAGGGGCTTGAGTTTCGGGTCTGCAAAGAGGCAAAAGTGCCGCTGGGTTCCTCCTCGGCATTTTGGCATAATGCTTATGGATTTGCGCTGGCCGTGGTAACATTTGCCATTGTTTTCGGGGCCTTTGCCGCCAATGTCATGTTCGGCGCAATGCAGGCGGTGCCCAAGGCCCAACTGGAAACCGCCGAAGCCTATGGGATGAGCAATGCGCAGGTCTTTCGCCGGATCTTGGTGCCGCAGATGTGGGTCTATGCCCTTCCCGGCCTGTCCAACCTTTGGATGATCCTGATCAAAGCGACACCACTTTTGTTTCTGCTGGGGGTCGAAGATATCGTCTATTACGCCCGCGAACTTGGCGGATCAAAGACGAATTCATACGCCTACCCCCATCGGGACTGGCGTTTGATCTATTTCATCGGGTTGATGATCTTTTACCTGACCATGACCAAACTGTCCGAAGGCGTGCTTGGCCGACTGTCCGCCCGCCTGTCGCAGGGCCAGGCCACAGCTGCAGGCGAAGCGATGCGCAGGGCCGGAGCATGAGCATGACCTGTTTCGAGACGATCCAAGCCTATGGTCTGCGCTCTATCGGCATCGGCGAAAAGCTGCTGCCAAAGACCGATTTCACCTTGTGCCAACAATTCACCCTGATCGGATCAGGGATGATCTGGAACCTGTATTTTGGCGTCTTGGCGCTGCTGGCGGGGTTCTTTCTGGCCAATGCCTTGGCGCTGTCAAAATCGGCGCACAGCCCTTGGGCCCGCAAGCCAGCCGAATGGTTTGTCTTCGTCTTCCGCGGCTCGCCTTTGTTCATTCAATTCTTTCTGGCCTATGAAACGCTGGTGCTATTGCCCCGATCCGGCATCGAAATCTTCGGCATCACACTCGCCACCAGTTGGACCACAAAGGCATGGGCCGGCGCCTTGTTTGTGATGTTCCTCAACACGGCAGCCTATTCGGCGGAAATCTTTTATGGTGCCTTGCGGTCAATCCCCAAGGGCGATCTTGAGGCCGCCGAGGCCTTTGGGATCACAGGGTGGCAAAAATTTGCGCGCATTCAGTGGCCCACCATGCTGCGTCTTGGATGGCCGGCCTATACCAACGAGGCGATCTTTCTGTTTCACGCAACGACATTGGTTTTTTTCTCATCTTTTCCGGCTTTTGGCCAAATGGGAGACGCGCTTTACTACGCCAACTACTTTGCGGACAAGACATTCAATCCCTTCGTACCCTATCCGATCATCGCCTTCTATTTCATCTTGCTGACCTTGCTGGTCACCTTCGTCTTTGGCCGCATCAACCGCCGACTGAACCGCTATGTGCCGCAAAACCAACGCAGCAGAATTCGCTTGCGCGTGGCCCTGATCAGATAGTAGGCTGAATTTGATCAAATTGTGCTGGCCATAAGGCCGGTGCCGTTGATCAAACAGGGAAAGGGTCAAGGGCATGATCCGCTAACCTGCCTGCCGGAATGTTACCTTGGCGCGGGTGGATCATCGGCCTCCTTAAGTGAACGATGATGAAAGATTGGCTTAGAAAGCATCCCGACGTGCGCACCATTCGCGTCGCGGCTGCGGATTTGAACGGACAGGCACGCGGAAAACGGGTGCCAACGCGATTTGCCGACAAGGTTGTAAAGGACGGAACGCGGTTCCCTTTTTCCGTGCTCAGCCTTGATATTTGGGGCGAAGACATTGATGACAGCCCGTTGGTTTTCGAACAGGGCGACCAAGATGGCGTGTTGAAACCAACCGAGCGCGGCTTCATGCCCATGCCGTGGCTGGAAGCCCCGACGGCCTTGTTGCCGATCTGGATGTTTCGCGAAAATGGTCAGCCCTACGAAGGCGACCCGCGGCACGCCCTGCGCGCGGTGGTCGACCGCTACAAGGCCCGGGGATTGACGCCCGTTTGCGCGATCGAGCTGGAGTTTTTCCTGATCGACGATTCGGGCAAGACCATGCAGGTTCCCGCGTCGCCCCGATCGGGCAAGCGCCGAAAGGCCGCGGAAACCCTGTCGATCCGGGCGCTGGATGCATTCGATACGTTCTTTACTGACCTGTATGACGCCTGCGAAGCCATGGACATTCCGGCAGATACCTCGACGTCGGAAACGGGTTTAGGTCAATTCGAAGTAAACTTGATGCACAGCGATGATGCCCTGCGTGCTGCGGATGATGCCTGGCTTTTCAAGATGTTGGTCAAGGGACTGGCCCGGCGGCATGGTTTTGCCGCCAGCTTCATGGCCAAACCTTACCCCGAATATTCCGGCTCTGGCCTGCATACCCATTTCAGCCTTGTCGATGACAAAGGCGACAACGTGTTTGACAGCGGCGGCCCGAAAGGTACGGCGCTGATGAAACACGCGGTTGGGGGCTGCTTGGCGGCAATGCACGATTCCACGTTGATCTTTGCCCCACATCAAAACAGCTATGAGCGTCTGGTGCCGGGCAAACATGCGCCCACGGCGATATCCTGGGGCTATGAAAATCGCACCTCGGCCATCCGCATTCCGGCAGGATCCACCAGCGCCCGGCGCATTGAACATCGGGTCGCAGGGGGGGATGTGAACCCCTATCTGATGCTTGCGGCCATCTTGGGCGCCGCCCTGCATGGCATCGAAAATCAGATCGAACCGGCCAGCCCGATTGTCGGAAACGCCTATGCCGTGGACGGTTTGCCCCAAATCCCAGACAGCTGGGAAGCGGCGATCGATGCGCTGGAGCAAAGCGAGATCGTTCCGAAGTTCATTCACCCCGAACTGATCAAGAACCTGATTTCGACAAAACGCCAAGAACTGCATTACATCGGCGAGCTGACCGAACAGGAACGGGTTGAATTGTATCTGGACACGGTTTGACAACGTTTCGTGGCTTTGCCCCCCTTGACGCCAAGGGGGGGCAAAGCGCTAGGCTGAGACGACCTTGAATTGGACCCCAAATGTTAATCGGCATTTTGCAAACCGGATTGGCCCCCGAGGCTTTGGCCCCAGAAATGGGGGATTATCCCGATATGTTTGCCCGCCTTCTGGCAGGGAACGGCTTTACTTTTCGAACCTTCAAGGTGGTTGATGGGCAGTTTCCCGCCAAGGTGACAGAATGCGACGGCTGGTTGATCACCGGCTCTCGTCACGGGGTATACGAAGATCATCCCTGGATCGCCCCGTTGGAGCAGTTCATACGCGACTGCTTTGCAGCGCAGGTACCTCTTGTTGGCATCTGCTTTGGCCACCAGATCATCGCGCAGGCGATGGGCGGGCAGGTAGAGCGTTACGCGGGGGGATGGGCCGTGGGGGCGACAGACTATGACTTTGGCGGCACACCGATCACCCTGAATGCATGGCACCGCGATCAAGTGACCAAAGTGCCCTTTGGGGCCCAAGTGATTGCGCATAATGACTTTTGCACAAACGCCGCGCTGCTTTATCCCGGCCGCGCGCTGTCCGTGCAGGCCCATCCCGAATTTCGTCCCGAATTTGTGGATGGCTTGATGAAGACTCGGGGCAAAGGTCTGGTCCCCGACGAGGTGATGGCGGCTGCGGCCGCCCGTTTGGAAACGCCTTTGAACGACAAGGCCATGGCCGCGCAGATTGCAGCCTTCTTGAAAAACCCGCAGAACGCAGAACTTTCTGGGGCCTGATGCCCCGGGACAAACCCGCAAACCAAAGTGTGACATATGTCCAAATGGACCGACAAGCTGCCAGAGGCAGCCCGCGAATACATCGGCAACCGCCGCGTGGATGAAGTGGAATGTGTGATCGGCGATATTGCCGGCGTTGCCCGCGGAAAGGCCATGCCCGCCGCGAAATTTGCCACGCAAGCCAACTACTTCCTGCCCAATTCGATTTTTTTGCAAACCATCACCGGCGAATGGGCCGACAACCCCTTTGACGCATTCACCGAACCGGACATGATCCTGGAGCCGGATTTCAGCACGGCCACCGCCGCCCCGTGGACGGCAGATGTAACGTTGCAGGTCATTCACGATGCCAAGGACCAACAGGGCAATCTGATGCCCTTCGCGCCGCGCAACGTGCTGCGGCGCATCATGAAACTTTATGGCGATCAAGGTTGGACGCCGGTCGTCGCGCCTGAGATGGAATTTTTTCTGACCGCGCGAAACATTGACCCAAACCAACCGGTGATCCCGCCCATGGGCCGTTCAGGCCGGCGCGCGGCGGGCAAACAGGCCTACAGCCTGTCTGCCATCGACGAATACGGTAAGGTGATCGACGACATCTATGATTTTGCCGAGGCGCAGGGGCTGGAGATTGACGGAATTCTGCAAGAAGGCGGCGCGGGCCAGATCGAACTGAACCTCGCGCATGGCGATCCGGTTCGATTGGCCGATGATGTGTTCTTCTTCAAACGCCTGATCCGCGAAGCCGCCTTGCGCCACGATTGCTTTGCCACGTTCATGGCAAAACCCATCGCTGGAGAGCCGGGATCTGCGATGCATATTCACACCTCGGTCGTCGACAGCAAGACCGGCAAAAACATCTTTTCTGGCAAGAAAGGCGAAGAGACTGATGCGTTTTTGCACTTTATCGGCGGGATGCAGAACCATCTGACAGGGGCAATCGCGCTTTTGGCGCCCTATGTGAACAGCTATCGGCGCTATGTTCCCGACTTTGCCGCGCCCATCAATCTGGAATGGGGCCGCGACAACCGCACCACGGGCCTGCGGATTCCGATCAGCACACCCGCTGCACGCCGGGTCGAAAACAGGCTGCCCGGTATGGATTGCAATCCCTATCTGGGAATCGCGGCGACCTTGGCTTGCGGCTACCTTGGCCTGATGGAAAAGCACCTGCCACGGCCAGAATTCAGCGGCTCGGCCTATATCGACAATGACGATATCCCGGTGAACATGGGCGACGCCTTGGATCTGCTGGATGAAGACAAGGCGCTTGTCGATGTCATGGGGGAAGATTTCTGCAAGGTCTACACCTCTGTAAAACGAAACGAATACAAAGAGTTCCTGCAAGTCATCAGCCCCTGGGAGCGAGAGCATCTGCTTTTGAACGTGTGATGGACCTGCTGCATGTGAACGATCGGGCCGGACACTATCCGGCCTCCTATTACGCTGCCTCGCGCACCGA
>CANHLE010000049.1 GCA_947461435.1 Paracoccaceae bacterium
TGTGGCGCGCCACCGCCTGACCCACGTGAAAGACACTGGCAATGTTCGTTTGCAACAGCCGCTCAAACGCCTCGGGCGGAAAGTCCTCCAAGGGGCCGCGATGCTGCATCCCTGCATTGTTGACCAGTATGTCAATCGGGCCGACCTGCGCTTCAAACCCATCTACCGCGGCACGAACGGCCTCGTGCTGCGTGGCGTCAAAGGCCAAAACCTCAGATCCGGCAATCTGTGCGGCGGCGGTGGCCAGCTTGGCCTCATCGCGCCCATTCAGCACCACCTTGGCCCCTGCGGCTGACAATCCTTGGGCCAGCGCAAAACCGATTCCCTGCGAAGATCCCGTGATCAGGGCCCGCTTGCCCGTCAGATCAAAAAGCGTCAGCCCCATGGCTCTCTCCTTTGCATTTCCGCTCGACAAGCGGTGCGTTCTCCGTTTATGTTATCGATAACACGACCTGTCAAGTCCAGCCCTGCGGAGAGACCATGCCAAAACCCCACATCTTGCAAGTCGGCGCCTATCCGGCATGGGATCAGGATCCACTGGACGCCGCGTTTGTCATGCACCGCTACTACGATGCGCCGGACAAGGCGGCATTTTTGGCCAGCGTCGGCGCTCAGGTGCGCGGCATCGCAACACGCGGTGATCTGGGTGCAAATGCCGCCCTGATCGCGGCCTGCCCAAAGCTTGAGGTGATCTCGGTTTACGGCGTCGGCTATGATGCGGTGGATCTGGCCGCCTGCCGCGCACGCGGCATTCGCGTGACGAACACCCCGGATGTGCTGACAGACGATGTGGCTGATCTGGCCATCGGCATGATGTTGATGCAATCGCGCGGTCTTCTGGGTGCCGAATCTTGGGCGCGCAGCGGCGATTGGGCCGCAAAGGGGCAATATCCCCTGCAGCGCAAAGTTTCGGGCCGCCGCGTGGGCATCTTGGGTCTGGGCCGGATCGGATTGGCCATCGCGCGCCGCTGCGCCGGATTTGACATGCAGATCGCCTATTCCAGCCGGGCCCCGAAACCAGAAGGGGCCGCTTGGGAGTATATTCCTGATCCCGTGGCACTGGCCGCCCGGTCTGATTTTCTGATCGTGGCCTTGGCCGCCACACCGCAAACCCGGCACATCGTCAGCGCAAAGGTGATCGAAGCTTTGGGGCCTGATGGGATGCTGATCAACATCTCGCGCGCCCCGAATATCGATGAATCCGCCCTTCTGGACGCTTTGGAATCCGGATTGCTTGGCTCTGCCGCCTTGGATGTCTTTGAAGCAGAGCCCAACGTGAACCCCCGCTTTCTGGCCCTGCCGAACGTGCTTTTGCAGCCCCACCACGCCAGCGGCACAGTGGAAACCCGCAAGGCGATGGGCCAGTTGATGCGCAGCAATCTGACGGCGCATTTCGCGGGCCAACCTTTGCCCACGCCGGTGCTGTGATGCGCGCCATCGTGATTTACGCCGCCCACGATCTTCGGATCGAGCAGCACGAACCAGACCACCCGGGTCCCGGCCAACTGCGCCTGCGCCTTGCCACGGGCGGTGTCTGCGGATCAGATTTGCACTACTACAATCATGGCGGTTTTGGTGCCGTGCGCCTGCGCGAACCCATGATCCTGGGCCACGAAGTTTCGGCTTTTGTTGATGATATAGGTCCCGGCGTCACCGGGTTTACCAAGGGTCAACTGGTGGCCGTCTCGCCCTCTCGACCCTGTGGTTCCTGCGCCTTTTGTTTGGAAGGTCTGCCAAATCAGTGTCTGAACATGCGGTTCTACGGCTCTGCCATGCCCTTCCCCCATATCCAAGGCGCCTTCCGCGAGGTTCTGGTTGCCGATGCCAGCCAATGCGTCGATGCCGCAGGCCTGACGCCCGCCGAGGCCGCAATGGCCGAACCCCTTGCCGTGACCTTGCATGCAACAACGCGGGCGGGCGGCATGCTGGGCAAGCGCGTTCTGGTCACGGGATGCGGGCCGATCGGGGCCTTGTGCATCCTTGCCGCACGGCGGGCGGGGGCCGCCGAAATTGTCGTGACCGATCTGTCAGATTTCACACTGGCCTTGGCCGCCAAGATTGGCGCGGACCGCGTGATCAACACCGGCCAAACACCAGAGGCCCTTTTGCCCTATGCGGCGGACAAAGGGTATTTCGATGTGCTGTACGAATGCACCGGCGTTGCGGCGGCTTTGGCCAGCGGCATCGCGGCCCTGCGCCCTCGCGGCGTGATCTTGCAACTGGGACTGGGGGGCGACATGTCTGTTCCGATGATGGCAATCACCGCCAAGGAACTGGATCTGCGCGGCTCTTTCCGCTTTCACCCCGAATTTGCAACCGGGGTCGCCCTGATGCAAAAGGGCTTGATCGACGTCAAGCCGCTGATCACCCATACCGTTGGTCTGGAAAATGCCGAAGAGGCGTTCAAACTCGCCTCTGACCGCAGCCGCGCGATGAAAGCCCAGATCGCGTTTTCACACTAGGCCGCGGTCCGCGTCTTACAAAGCATCTGCGCCGATGGCGGCCAGCGCCGCCTGCGCCACGGCCACATCCTGTTCTGCAGATCCCGACCCAACCCCGATGCCGCCCAAAAGCTGGCCGTCGATCCGAATGGGCAAACCGCCGGCAAGCCCTGTCATTGCGCCTTGCGTTGCTGCCGCAATCGCGCCGCGTACGGCGTCTGGCAGCGCCGACGACGGCTTTCCGCTTGATGCGGCGGTCTGCGCCTTGGAGCGGGCCGACTTCAACGACAACACACGCGCGCCCCTCATCCGCAAGACGCCCAGATCCACCGCACTCGGATCGACGATGACAATGCACTGCGGCACCCCCATCGCGGATGCGGCCGTTTGCGCGGCCGTCAACATCGTCATCACCGCCTTGTCTGTCAGCGCTGTAAGGGTCACTGTAAACGTCATCATCGTGCCTTTGCTTTGCCGCAGGAAAGGGTTTGACCCGGCCCTGCGCGCGGTTAATGATAACGATAACACTATCTCTGGACCAAAGGACTTGCCATGTCTTCCTTCGACATCATCGATCCGGCTTTCGGCAGCTTTGTTCTGCACAATGCACCGCTCAAGCGGCTTGCCACCGGGTTTGACTGGGCCGAAGGTCCGGTCTGGTTTGGCGATCACTCTGCCCTTTTGTTTTCAGATATTCCCAACAACCGCATTGTGCGGTGGTCGGAAGAGGGTTTGACCACCTTCCGCGCTCAGGCCAATTATTCCAACGGCCACACAAGAGATGCGCAGGGGCGGCTCATCTCTTGCGAACATGGCACACGCAGCGTGACCCGCACCGAATGGGATGGCTCTGTGACCACTTTGGCCAGTAGCTATCAGGGCAAACGTCTGAACTCGCCCAATGATGTGATCGTGGCCAAGGATGGGGCGATCTGGTTCACCGACCCCCATTACGGAATCATGACCGATTACGAAGGCTTCAAAGGGGCCGAAGAATTGCCCTGCTCTGTCTACCGGTTGGATCCGGACGGCACCCTTCAGGCGATGATCACCGATATGGCCTGCCCGAACGGTCTTTGCTTTTCGCCCGATGAAAGCCGCCTTTACGTCGCCGACACGGGGCGGCAATTCACACAAGATCCGCAGCATATCATGGTCTTTGACATGGTGCAGAACCGTCCGAAGAAGGGCCGCATCTTTCACAAGGTCAACGCGGGCTGGTCCGACGGAATGCGCATGGACAGCGATGGAAACCTGTGGTCCTCGGCCGCCGACGGGGTGCACTGCATCGCGCCGGATGGCCATCTGATGGGCAAGGTTCTGGTGCCCGAAGTGGTGTCGAACATCTGCTTTGGCGGGCGCGCCAAGAACCGGCTGTTCATCACGGCCACGACCAGCCTGTATTCCGTCATCTTGAACCGTCAAGGCCTTCAACGTCCCTGACAAGGGCCAAGCGCGCGCCCTACACCGTCTCTCCCGTGACCAACCGCGTGGGTGTCACGGTCACATCCTGCACATCTTCGCCCTTCAGCCGTGCCACCAACGCCTCTGCCGCCGCCTTTCCGATGGCCGTTGTCGGCACGATCGTTGTCGTCAATCGCTTGGGCAAGACCGAGGCCGCTTCCATCCCGCCCCACCCCGCAATGCCCAGATCCTCGGGCACCCGAATCCCACGAGATTGGCAATAGGTCAGCCCGCCAATCGCCATCTCGTCATTGTGAAAGTAGACGCAGTCCAGATCCGGGCACCGGGCCAACAACATCTCCAGCCCATAGTAGCCGGGATAAAAACCGGGGCTGTCTTGCAAAACCTCTGTCGCGGCAATCGGGTGCCCGGCGCGCGCAAGGGCCTCTTGAAAGCCCTCCAATCGCGCCTGACCCATCACGTCCGACCGTGACAGCGCGCCCACAAACCCGATCTTGCGTCGGCCGCGCCGGATCAGGAATTGGCCCATCTCTACCCCGCAGTCATGATGGGAAAACCCAACGGCCAAATCGATGGGAGAGGTCGTCAAATCCCAGATCTCCACCACCGGCATCGCAACTTGCCGCAGCAAATCCACCGTTCCAGCCGAATGACTCCGCCCCGACAAGATCACCCCTGCGGGCCGCCAAGAGACGATCTGCCGCAACCAGGCTTCTTCATCCTCGGCGGAATGGTTGTTGGAACCGATCATCAATTGATAGCCCAGTCGTGACAGGGCCCGGTCCACCCCATCCAACACATGCCCGAACAACCCCGACGTCAGACGCGGCACGCACATGCCCACCAACGTGCTGGCATGATCCGCCCCAAAGGCGGCGGCAAGGCGGTTAGGCACATAATCCAGCCGCGCCGCTGCCGCCACAACCCGTGCGCGGGTCTGGTCGGAAAATCCGGTGCTTCCCCGCAGAACCCGGCTGACGGTCATTTTCGACACGCCCGCCTCGCGCGCGATATCCTCCAGATTGGCCTTTGCCTTGCGCGCCGCGCCCCTGTCTATGTTATCGATAACTTTTTCGCTTGACAACGCAGCCTCCCGTCGGTGAGGGTAAGACTACGTTACCGGTAAACTTGTCGCAAGAGCAGGTCCGTTTGTTGTTTCGTCTCTGGGAGGAAGACGCCATGCACCCGCCGGCCGAGGGGCTGTTCTTTGATCGCGTCGTCAAATCCTTTGGCGGTACACGGGCGCTCAAGGGCGTTTCGTTAAAGGTGGCACGGGGTGAAATCGTGGCGCTTTTGGGCGAAAACGGTGCTGGAAAATCCACCTTGATCAAGGTTTTGGGCGGTCTGTACCGCCCCGATGACGGCTCCGTCGCGATAGACGGCGTGCCCTATGTCCACGAGGCGGGGCGGCGCGAAGGCCAGAAGGTGGCGTTCATCCATCAAGACCTTGGCCTGATCGACTGGATGAGTGTTGCCGAGAATATCGCCTTGGCCCTGGGCTATGTCCGCAAGGGCCGCCGCATCGACTGGACAGCCACTGAGGCACGCGCAGATACCGCCCTGGCCTTGGTCGAGGCTGATTTTCCATCAACCATCCGCGTTTCATCCCTGACACGCACCCAAAAATCCCTTGTCGCCATCGCGCGGGCTTTGGCCGCCGATTGCGACTTTCTGGTGCTTGACGAACCCACAGCCTCCTTGCCCGCTGACGAGGTAGAGCGTCTTTTTTCCGCCTTGCGCCCCCTCAAGGCGAAAGGCGTTGGCATGATCTATGTCAGTCACCGCCTTGACGAAATCTTTCGCGTCGCGGACCGCGTCGCGGTTCTTCGCGACGGTCAGATGGTGGGCGTGCGCCCCATCGAACACACCACCCCCGAAGAGCTTGTCTCGCTGATCGTCGGCCGCAAAGCCCGAGAGATAAACCGCCCCCCCGTCCAAGAGGGTCCGGCGATCTTGCAGGTACAAGGCTTGGCCACCCCCGCCGTCGGCCCTGTCAGCTTTGACATCAAACGCGGAGAGTTGCTGGGCCTTGCCGGTTTGCGCGGCGCAGGCCACGAAGATATCGGCCGCGCCCTGTTCGGCCTGATCCCCCATGCAGGGCATGTCCTGCTGAATGGGACAAAACCGAACCTGACCACGGCCCAAACAGCCATGCAGTCCGGGATCGGCCTTGTCGCCCGCGACCGGGTCGGCGAAAGCATTGCCGCCGGCCTGTCCATTCGCGAAAACGCCTTCGTCAATCCGTCAGCCATGGGGCGCCGCCTGTTGTCCGTGTTGGCCCCTTCCCGCGAACACGCCATGGCGCACGCCACCGGCAAACGCGTCGGGCTGTCTCCCAATGATCCCGGCCTCGCGATCGAGGCCCTGTCGGGCGGCAACCAACAAAAAGTGGTCGTGGGCCGCTGGCTTGACTCGGGCCGTCGTCTGTTAATCACAGAAGATCCCACAGCAGGCGTTGATGTCGGTGCCAAGGCCGAGATTTACCACCTGCTGTATCAGGCCCTCGCCTCGGGCATGGGCGTGCTCGTCGTCTCCACCGACTTCGAAGAAATTGCCAATATCTGCCACCGCGCCATCGTCTTTTCCCGCGGCCTGCCCGTGGCGGAACTGACCGGCGTTGAACTGTCAACCGAATCCCTGATCCAGGCCGCCTCGGCCGGTGAAGCAGCCTGAGGACACCATGCCCGGAGTCGAATCAAACGCCGTTGAACCAACAAAAGACGACTTGAAGGGTCTCAGCCTTGGGCAAAAGGCCATCCGGCTTGCGCCCACCTATGGTCTGGTCATCTTGATGTTCGGGCTGATCGTGCTGTTTTCCATCCTGCTGCCGAACACCTTTCCCACCGCGCTCAACGTGCGCGCCATCTTGTCAGACAAGGCGATCATCGCGCTGCTCTCGCTGGCCGCCATGATCCCTATGGTCGCCGGGCGCATCGATCTGACGGTGGGTTACGGCATTGTCCTGTGGCACATTCTGGCCATCAGCCTGCAAACCTCCTACGGACTTCCCTTTCCAATTGCCGTGGCAATCGTCCTTATCCTCGGCGTGATCACTGGGGCGCTAAACGGGTTTCTGGTTGAAGTTGCCCGCATCGACAGCTTTATTGCCACATTGGGCACTGGCACCATCCTTTATGCGCTTGCCCTTTGGCACACCGGGGGCCGCCAAATGGTGGGGGTATTGCCCGATGGGTTTTACGCCCTGTCCGGCACCTTCGTCTTCGGCCTGCCCATTACGGCGTATTATGTGGTGATCATCACCTTCGCCCTGTGGATCGTTTTGGAATACACCCCGATCGGCCGCTACCTTTACGCCATCGGCGCAAATCAGCGCGCGGCAGAATTGAACGGCATTCCCACCCGCAAATTCGTGGTCGGGGCCTTCGTGACCTCGGGGATGCTGACGGCACTGACGGGCGTTCTTCTGGCCTCCAAACTGCGCATCGGCCAGGCCTCGGTCGGTCTTGAATATCTGTTGCCCGCCTTGGTCGGCGCCTTCCTCGGCTCCACCACGATCAAGCCCGGGCGCGTGAACGTCTGGGGCACCATCGTCGGCGTGATGATTCTGGCTGTCGGAATCTCCGGCATCCAGCAATTCGGCGGATCCTTCTGGGTAGAGCCGATGTTCAACGGTCTGACCCTGCTGATTGCGATCGGCATCGCGGGCTATGCGCAGCGCAAGAAGGGCGCGGCGAAAAAGTAACCACATTGACCAAAGTTGTTTTCAGGGAGGAAAACATGAACCGCAGATCATTTCTTTTGTCCTCAGTCTCGCTTTTGGCTCTGCCCGCTTTTGCAGATGCCATCGCCGATGCGCAGGCCAACGTCGATAAATATGCCAGCCCCGCCACCGCATGGGATGGTCCCACCACGGGGCCAAAGGCCGAGTCGGGCAAGCTTGTTGTTGTCCTTGCGGGCGACATGAAGAATGGCGGCCATCTGGGCGTCACCAACGGCGTGCAGGAAGCTGCCGCCAAGGCCGGCTGGGATGTGCGCGTTCTGGACGGCGCAGGGTCGGTTCAAAGCCGCACCGCAGCCTTCGGTCAGGGTCTGGCCCTGCAACCGGCGGGCATCATCATTGTCGGCTTCGACTCCGTCGAACAGCAGGCCGCCCTTGATCAGGCCGTTGCCGCCAAGATCCCCATGGTGGGTTGGCACTCTGGCGCTGTCATCGGCGCAAATCCGGGCGGCGGTTTGTCGGTGAACGTCTCCACCGACGCCATGCAAGTCAGCCAAGTCGCGGCCGAATGGGCCTATATCGACGCGGCAGGCAAACCCGGCGTGGTGATCTTCACCGACAGCACCTATGCCATCGCCATCGCCAAGGCCGACAAGATCAAAGCCACGATCGAGGCTTTGGGCGGCACGGTTCTGGAATATGTCGATACCCCGATCGCCGAGACGTCACAGCGCATGCCGTCCTTGACGACCGCCTTGTTGCAAAAATACGGCGCAAGCTGGACACATGCCTTGGCGATCAACGACATCTACTTTGATTTCATGGGCCCGGCCCTTGCTGCGGCCGGCATCGCCGGCGATGGTGCGCCAAAGGCCGTTGCCGCTGGCGACGGATCGGAAGGCGCTTATCAGCGTATTCGCGCCGGTCAGTATCAGGCCGTCACCGTGGCCGAACCCCTGAACTTGCAAGGCTGGCAGCTGGTCGATGAATTGAACCGCGCCATGGCGGGCGAAGCAGCCTCTGGCTATATGTCGCCGCTTCATGTCGTGACCAAAGCCAACATCGATTTCGATGGCGGCGACAAGAACATGTTTGATCCCGGCAATGGCTACCGCGAGGCTTATGCCCAGATCTGGTCCGGTATGTAATCAAGCAAAACCAAAGGCCGGGGGCAACACTGCCCCCGGCCCTTTTTTCAATACCGGTCTCTTAACGCGCCGGTGCCAGCACCCGCGCCTTTGATTTTTCGCCCCACCCTGCGGCCAGATAAATCCGCATCCACGGCGTGAAAGACAAAGGGTCTGCTTTCACTTCGTCTTCCAGATCAGGCAGCGTGATCCACGCCGTGTCCATCACTTCATCCGGGTTCGGGGCCACGGCGAAATCCTGGGGCGCTTCGGCGGCAAAAATCTCAACCACTTCGTGTTCAATCAGGCCGTTTCCCACCTCTGCGCGGTACTCGGTTCCCCCGGTGCGCCGCAGATCCAGCCCTGATATTCCCAACTCCTCTCGCAGCCGCCGGGCCGCGCAAAGGGCCGGATCTTCGTCCCAGAACGGATGCGTGCAACAGGTGTTCGTCCACAAACCGGGCGTGTGGTATTTGCCCATGGCGCGGCGCTGCAACAGCGTTTTGTCGCCCTGCATGACAAACACCGAAACCGCCAGATGCTTCAGCCCGCGCTGATGCACTTCCAGTTTCTCAATCGGTTGCAAAACGCCGTTCACCCAGGCCGGGATCATTTCAATCATACGTGTTCCGGTTTCACAAAACCCATGAGATGCGAGATGTTCTTGAAGCCAATTTTCAAATGGGCCATGGGCCGCGCATGGACCAGCTTCTTGTTCATATAAGCCTCAAAGGTCAACTTCTGAACATCCACATCATGGCAAAGACTGACAAACCGTTCACGGCGTTCGTCCGATTTGTAATAGGCGTCCTGCATCGATCGCAGAACCTTGAAAACCATCTTATGCTCGCTCATAAACAAACGCCGCGCAATCCGCAGTTTTGATGCCCGGCCTGTCGCCAAAACGGCCTGCGCGGCTGTGGCCGCCACCCGGCCGCCGACCATCGCATAGTAGATGCCTTCGCCTGACGATGGGGCAACGACCCCGGCCGCATCTCCTGCAAGCACCACATCGCGCCCATTGTCCCAGCGGTCCATTGGCCGCAGCGGAATAGGCGCACCTTCGCGGCGGATCGTTTCGCATCCGGCCAAACCAGAGGCTTCGCGCAAATCTGCCGTCGCCTGCTTCAGGTCGACACCATCAATCCCCGTGCCCATTCCGACGCTGGCATGGGCGCCATGCGGAAAGACCCAGCCATAAAAATCTGGGCTGATCTTTCCGTCATAAATCACATCACAGCGCTTTGGATCATAGGAATTGTTGGCAGCCGGTGCCTTGATGATTTCATGATAGGCGATCACGTAAGGAATCTTGTCGCCGCCCGGCACTTCGGTCTTCGCCACATTCGACCGCGCCCCATCAGCCCCGATCACCAGTTTGGTCTGCATGCGGATCTCTTGCCCACTGGCCTTGTCGCGATAGACCACATGCGTGCCCTCGGCGTCCCGCTCGATCCGCAGGTAGGTGCCGGTCATCCGCGTTGCGCCATTGCTGACAGCGCGCGCGCGCAGGAACTCGTCGAAATGTTCCCGGTCAACCATCCCGACAAAGCCGTTTTCGATCGGGATATCCACCGCGCGCTGAGTGGGCGATATCATGCGGGCCGTCTGAATCTGCGCCACGATCTGACTGTCGGGAATCGAAAAATCTTCGATCAACCGGGGCGGAATTGCGCCGCCACAGGGTTTGATCCGCCCATCGCGGTCCAAAAACGCCACATGGACACCCGAGCGGGCCAAATCATTCGCCGCCGTCGCCCCAGATGGTCCGCCGCCGATCACGATAACATCATATCCCATGTCTATTCCCCCGGTACTAGGTTTCCGTCCACAGCGCGCGGGCGCGCCTCAATGATCTGTGCCGCCATGATCGTGGCCACGGCAAACAGCGCGGCCTCGGCGGTAAAGACAATGCCAAAGGCGGTGGCGGCATCGGTGATCTGCCGCACCGCGTCTACCGCAGCCGCGCCCAAAAGCCCGCCAAAGCCTGCCGCGATGGCTTGCGATGCACCCCAAAGCCCCATTCGGGTGCCTTCACGCTCGCCGCGGCCCTCGCCAGCCAAGGCCATCATGGATCCGATGGCAGCCACCGCGAACATGCCGTTGAAAAAGCCCAGCGAGACGGTGCTGACCAGCAGGATCTGACCATCCAGCGCCATCTGCCCGGCCATCGCGATGGCCAGCAAAGACAAGGCTGACCCCGCGCAGCCCGCCATGACCCAAGCGCGCAAACCCCCAATCCGCAATCCGGTCGCCGCCAAACCAACCAGCAGCATCCCCACGAACACGCCGCCATTCTGCGCGCCTGAAAGCTGCGTTGATTGGCCCGGCGTGTAGTTGAAAGCAAGCCCGGCATAGGGTTCAAGGATCAGCTCTTGCATGAAATAGGCAACCATCGACAAGAAGATGAAGATGGTGAAATTGCGCGCGCGGCGCTCGCTCCAGATTTCCGCAAGCCCTTGAAAAAAGGGTAAGGCTTCGGTCTTTGGCTGAACCGCACCGCCATAGCGGCGCTCGATTCCCCAAATCGCGGCGGTGGTCACTGCAACAGCGATACAACCCACGCCCCCAACCAGTTTCAACAGCAGGTTCGGCGAATAGGGATCCAACATCTTGCCCACGATCACCGCCGTCACTGCGATGCCAAAGATCATCATCAGCCAAGTGATCGTCGCCGCCGCTGCCCGGCGCCGCGGATGCGTCGTTGTGGCCAGCAGCGCCAAAAGCGATGTGCCCGACGCGCCCACGCCGATCCCGATCAGCCCGTAGGCCAAGATAGACAAGGCCAGCCCCAAGGCGAAAGAGGTGGTCAACAGCAGCATGCCCGCCGCCGCAAGGAAGGCGCCCAGCGCCAGCGCCGCCATGCCCAGAATGATGAATCGGGTCCGGTTGCCGCCCGTGTCAGATTTGTATCCCCAGGTGGGCCGGGTGATCTGAATGGCATAATGCAGCCCCACCAGAAGACCGGGCAAAACCGCCGGCATGGCAAATTCCACCACCATCAACCGGTTCAAGGTGGATGTGGTCAGCACCACAATCGCCCCCAGACACAGTTGAACCAAACCCAACCGAAAGATCGACGCCCAAGACAGTGTCATGCCAGTACCTCCATACCGCGCAGGGCGAAGGCCGTGATCATCATGCCGGTGACATACATCGTGATCCCCGTGGCCTGATACCAAGGCGCCTTTCCCTTTGGATCGCTCAACAAGGTTCCCATGGCCCGGATCTGCCAAAACAGCAGCAAGAACACAAAGATCGCGTGCACGGGTTTGCCCCAGATGAAAAGCAGACAGATCACGATGGCCTGCGCCAAGGCCATCACCGTACAGGCAACGCGCGCCGCCACATCGGGCCCCAAAGTCACCGGAAGCGACCGAACCCCGTGAATCCGATCCCCCTCAAGCGCCTTGAAATCATTCAACGTCATGATGCCGTGGGCGCCAAGGGCGTAAAGCAACGCCATGGTGACCACTTGAAAAGACGGCACGCCATCTGACAAAACTGCAGCCCCGGTGAACCAGGGCAATCCTTCATAACACAGGCCAACCAGACCCGGCCCCCACCATCCCGACCGTTTCAGCCGGATCGGCTCCACCGAATAGGCCCAGGCGGCAAGCACACCCACGATCGTGGCGGCAAATCCCCAAGGGCCCAAAAGCCAGCCGATCGCCAAAGACAGCACCGACATTGCCAAAGCAATCCACAGCCCCCAGCGTCCCGGAATCCGCCCCGAGGGGATGGGACGATGCGGTTCGTTCACCGCGTCAACATGCCGGTCGCACCAATCGTTTGCGGCCTGACTCATCCCGCAGACAACGGGCCCTGCCAGCAGAACGCCCAAGATCACCATCGGCCAACTTGACCAAGGAGAGACCCCGACAGAGATGATCCCACACAGATAGGCCCACATTGGCGGGAACCACGTGATGGGTTTGATCAGCTCCAGCATGGCGCGGGGCTGCGGATAACGGGCGGAGTGTAAGGTGCGTGATACAGTCATGTGTAAACTAAACATTACAATGACGAGTCGATCAAGCCCAGATTACAGGACCGACCATAATGGCGCGGCTGGCCGTGGCCCTATTCGTCATCCTTGCTTAGCAAACCGAACTTGCGCAGCTTGACGTACAAGGATTGCCGCGACAGGCCCAGCATTTCGGCCGCCGCAACCCGGTTGTTGCGCGTCAGGTCGACCGCTGTTTGAATACACATCTTCTCGACCACATCCGTGGTCTCTGAAACGATGTCCTTCAAGGTTGACGATCCCACCAACTCCATCACCGAACGCATGCCTTCATCGCCCCCCGAAAACCCGGGTCGGCGCAGCATTTCGGTACGGCTGGCGTCCCGAATGACAAGGCCATACCCCGGGCGCGGCCGGTCGTTGATATAGGTTGCGCTGATCTCGACGGCGACTTGTCCATTGAATTCGCTCAGGATCTTGGTGGCATAAATCCGCAATTGGCGCGATCGTTTGGTGTTGTCCATCAACACGCGCAGGTCGACGGTTCCGCGGGCCAGAAAATCTGCCATCGTCCGGCCGCGCACATTCGACAGATGCGTGCTGTCCGTCAGTTTCAGGAACGAATCATTGGCCGCAACGACAATGCCGTCTTCATCCAGAAAGACGATGCCATCGACGCCCTCTTGATACAGCCGTTGCAAATTGTCCGAGGTTTCGCGCGGCGCGGCAGCCTCTTGATCCTGGCTTTCGATCCGGCACAGCATCAACCGCTCCCCCGCAGCGCGGAACAGTTTGGGGATCACCCGCAACCGCCGCTGCGACCGCCGTGCCACCAGCTCAACCGGGCTGACCGCATCAGCCGAGGCGATGTTGGACAGACTTTCCAGAAACTCTCCGCGCCGGCGGCCTTCGAATTCTTGCGCGATGGCCGCACCGATCAGATCCTGCCGCGATCCGCCCAGCATGACCGCCGCCGAGGCGTTCAAGTCCGCTATCCGGCCATTGTTCATGGCCACCAAAACCACAGCGTCGCGCGTGGCTTCCATCAGCACACGGTACCGCGTGTCCATCTCGCGCTGGGTTTCATAGTCCCGCTCCAACGCGATCTGCGCCATAACCAGCTGCTGCTGCATTTCGGCAATCGCCCGCAGGTCGCGGCCCAGCATAAGAACCGTGTCATCCACACCCACCGAATGCATCGCATAGCGGATCGGAAATTCCCAAATGGACTCGTCCATATGGTTCACTTCCAACGGAAGGGATGTCACGTCAGGCTTGCGCAATTCCTTGACGCGGCGCTGGTATTTCTCGTAGGATTCTTTTGTAACGATTTCCGAAAAGTGTTTTCCAACCCAATGGCCCAAGTGGCCAAATGAGCGGTAGTGTGGATTGACGGTCAATCCGGAAATGCGGCCCTCAGGGGTGATCAGCAAAGAGATATCGGATGCCGTTGCCACGATCTCGGAGAGCAGCTCCGGGTCAATAAGGGGCATTGCCATGCTCGATAGCAGATGTTGAGAATCAGTGTTCACTATTTTTTGCCATTCTTGCCGCCCACCCGTCGTCGGGACAGCGGTTTGTTACGCGCGCTTTAACACGCAAAAGGCGTCGAACTTAAGACCCATGGCCTCAAGCGCAACGCTGATGTCATTCGTTGAAAGATCAGCGCCGGTACAAAGTGCAGGATCCTCCAGATTTGACAGGGCCGCACCGCCAACAATCACAGGGGTCGGTTTTGGCGACACGTTCTTTAGAAACTGTATAGTTTTCGCGACAGAGGGCAGCTTTTCTTGCAAGGCGACCGAAATCATGACCCCATCGAAACTGCGCGTCGCCATAAGACTGCGCAGTTCGTCGAGGCTTGGCGCTATTCTTAGGCAAACTGAAATTCCATAGCGGCGCAGCTGCCCCATGGCCACCATCGGGCCCAAGGTATGCTGCTCTTGCTCGGGGATGATCAGCAAAACGGTCCCATGGCCCGTGTCGCCCGCCTGATCGGCAGCCCAGGCCGCTCCGATCTCGCGCAACAGGCCCTGAAGCCGCCCCACCCCGATCGATACATCCACCCAACTCAGCGTGTCGTCTTCCCATGCCTCGCCCATCCGCCGCGCCACGATCGGAATATAGATATCTGCCAAGGCTGCCAAGGTTGTCCGTGTTTGCTTCAACTCGGCCATAACAGCGGCAAAGGCATTTTCCGTCCCCGACATGGACGCCACAATCAACGAAGAAATCACGGACTCGCGCGGTTCGGTAATGGTGCGCACGGTTCGGTCTGCCAGCAGTGACACGACCTGCGACGCAAAATAGGTCACGCCCGATGTATCGATCGCGCCCGACCTCGACTTCTCCCAAGTAGGAACTTCTTGCATTTGACCGGCTCCGCAAGAGGGGGCCCTCAAAACCGTCGCAGGTATTTCTCTGCATGATCGGGGCCGTCCATACCCCTAAACTTCACTTAGCGCCGCCAAAATGTCAAAGTAAATTGACACACCTTTTCTTACCTCATCCCGTGAAATAGTACAACACACTGTATTATCAACAAAATATTACCAAAAATGGTTTCTGGAAGGGGCTGGATTTGGGCAATTTAAGCGGCAACTGTCAACCAAAAGAGTGTAAGTTTTAGTTGACATATTCCGGAATGGGCCAGTAAGATTTGCTTAAGGACATGTCGTCTGCGAGCAACTAGATGCCCAAGAATCACTCACAAAACCCGGCCCGGCGCCCACTTTATACGCCCGAAGAACGCGTCAGACGCGACTCGACAAAGTGGACGTTGGTGCAAGGCCTGCTCGCCCCGTTGCAGTTTCTGGCTTTCGCCGTGTCCTTGGTTCTGGTGCTGCGCTACATCTCCACAGGCGTTGGATACGAAGCGGCGACAATATCGATCGTGGTCAAGACGGGCTTTTTGTACCTGATCATGGTCACAGGCGCGATTTGGGAAAAAGTGGTGTTCGGCCGCTACTTGCTGGCCCCCGCCTTTTTCTGGGAGGACATGTTCTCCTTCGCGGTTATCGCCTTGCATACCTTGTATATTCTGGCGCTTTGGACAGGGGCCTTGACCCCGCGCGAACAGATGTTTCTGGCGCTGGCCGCTTATGCGACCTACGCCATCAACGCCGCCCAATTCATTCGCAAACTGCGCATGGCGCGCCTTGATATGGCGGCCCAAGCATGAACGCGCCGCTTCCCGCCCGTGGATGCTCGACCACACCCGTGCTCAAAGAGCGCGGGCAACGCGAGGTTTTCTGTGGTCTGACCGGCATCATCTGGCTGCACCGTAAAATGCAGGATGCCTTCTTTCTGGTTGTGGGCAGCCGCACCTGCGCCCATCTGCTTCAATCGGCGGCTGGCGTGATGATCTTTGCCGAACCGCGCTTTGGCACGGCGATTCTGGAAGAAAAGGATCTGGCCGGTCTGGTCGATGCGCAAACCGAACTTGACCGCGAGGTTGCGCGCCTTCTGTCACGCCGCCCTGACATTCGGCAGCTCTTTCTGGTGGGCTCTTGCCCTTCAGAAGTGATCAAGCTTGATCTGCAGCGCGCGGCCGAAAGAATGAACGCCGCCCATGCGCCCCATGTCCGGGTGATGAACTATTCAGGCTCGGGAATCGAGACGACCTTTACCCAAGGCGAAGATGCCTGCCTTGCCGCCATGGTGCCCGCCTTGGCCCCAACGCAAACGCGCGAACTTCTGTTGGTCGGCGCCCTGCCGGATGTGGTGGAAGATCAGGCTCTGGCCCTTCTGTCCGCCATGGGCATCCAGAACGTGCGCTGTCTGCCCGCACGCCGCTCCTCCGACGCGCCCGAAGTGGGGCCGAACACCGTTTTCGCGCTGGTTCAGCCCTTCCTCGGCGATACGCATGCCGCGCTGACACGTCGGGGCGCGCGCCATATCCCGGCGCCCTTCCCCTTTGGCGCCGAAGGCACCACAGAATGGCTGCGCGCGATCGCCAAGGAATTCGCTGTCCCTGAGGCTCTCTTTGATCAGGTGATCGCAGCACCGCGCGCCCGCGCCGAAAAGGCGATCGCTGCCGTCACCGAAACGCTGTCGGGCAAGACAGTATTCTTCTTTCCAGACAGCCAGCTGGAAATTCCTCTGGCCCGCTTTTTGACACGCGAATGCGGCATGCGCGCGATCGAGGTGGGAACCCCCTTCTTGCACCGCGATCTGATGGCCCCCGAACTGGCCCTTCTGGCCGAAGGTCCGACCCTGTCCGAAGGTCAGGATGTGGATCTGCAATTGGCCCGCGCCCGCGCCGCCCGCCCCGATTTGACGGTCTGCGGTCTTGGCCTTGCCAATCCGCTGGAGGCTGAAGGTCTGGCGACCAAATGGGCGATCGAACTGGTTTTCACGCCGGTCCATTTCTACGAACAGGCGGGCGATCTTGCCGCGCTGTTCGCCCGTCCGCTGCGCCGCCGTGCGCTTTTGGCGCCCCTTGCCCCCGCAATGGAGGCCGCAGAATGAAACTGACGCTGTGGACATACGAAGGTCCGCCCCACGTGGGGGCCATGCGCGTCGCCACGGGCATGAAGGGCTTGCACTATGTCCTGCACGCCCCGCAGGGCGATACCTACGCCGATCTTTTGTTCACAATGATCGAACGGCGCGACCATCGCCCGCCGGTCACCTACACCACCTTTCAGGCCCGCGATCTGGGGGCCGATACGGCCGGTCTGTTCAAGACCGCCTGCAAAGACGCCGTCGAACGCTTCGCCCCCGAGGCGCTCATTGTTGGCGCCTCATGCACGGCCGAACTCATTCAGGACGATCCGGGCGGATTGGCCGATTCCATGGCGCTTGGAATCCCCGTCATTCCGCTGGATCTGCCCTCGTATCAACGCAAGGAAGGCTTCGGCACGGACGAGACGTTTTTGCAAATCGTGCGTCACCTTGCCAAACCCGTGGCCCGCACAGCCCAGATCACGGCCAATCTGATCGGCCCAACCGCGCTTGGCTTTCGCCACCGCGACGACATTACGGAACTGACGCGGTTGCTGGCAGAGATGGGCGTTGGCGTCAACGTCGTGGCCCCGATGGGCGCGCGCCCTTCAGATATCGCCCGCCTTGGCGCGGCGCATTTCAACGTCCTGATGTATCCCGAACATGCCGAATCCGCCGCGCGCTGGCTTGAGACCACGTTCAAACAACCTTTCACAAAGATTGTTCCCATCGGCGTCGGCGCCACCCACGATTTTCTGGCCGAAGTGGCCCGCATCACCGGCCTTCCTGTCAAGGCCGATACATCCCGCCTGCGCCTGCCGTGGTGGACGCGCTCGGTTGACAGTACCTATCTGACGGGAAAGCGCGTTTTCCTGTTTGGCGATGGCACCCATGTCGCCGCCGCCGCCCGCATTGCCCGCGAAGAGATGGGCTTTGACGTGGCAGGTCTTGGCTGTTTCAACCGCGAAATGGCCCGCCCCATTCGTCAGCTGGCAAAAGACTACGGGGTAGAGGCGCTGATCAGCGATGACTATCTTGAAGTCGAGGCCGCCATTGCCGCCCTGCAACCCGAACTGATCCTTGGCACGCAGATGGAACGGCACATCGGCAAACGGCTGGGCATTCCCTGCGCGGTCATTTCTGCGCCCGTCCACGTGCAGGATTTTCCGGCCCGCTACTCGCCGCAAATGGGCTGGGAAGGCGCCAATGTCATCTTTGATACCTGGGTTCACCCCCTGGTCATGGGTCTGGAAGAACATCTGCTCCACATGTTCCGTGACGATTTTGAATTCCATGACGAAGCGGGCGCGTCCCATCATGGAGGGGCCCACAAACCCCGCGTCGACACGCCCGCCCAAACGGCCGAACCTGAAACGCCCATGATGAATGCCGAACCGGTGGCATCCACAGAAGCGCCTGCCCCGCAAACGGGGGAAATGGTCTGGCTTTCAGATGCGGAAAAAGAGTTGAAAAAGATCCCGTTCTTCGTGCGGGGCAAGGCCCGGCGCAACACCGAAAACTATGCCTTGGGCAAAGGTGTAACCGCGATCTCCGTCGAAACCCTGTACGAGGCAAAGGCACATTATGCGCGCTGATACGCCCCTGACAGGAACCCGCGTGTCCTACAACATTGTTGTGGTGACGCTGGACCAGCACGCAGCCGGCCCTGCCGCCCGCATCGCCCCGCGCCTGTCCAAAGATTTCCCGGGTCTGAACGTCTCTATTCATGCGGCGGCGGAATGGTCGGAAAATCCGGCGTCGTTGCAACGCTGCAAGCAGGCGCTCGCGACGGCCGACATCGTTGTCGCGAACCTTTTGTTCATCGAAGAACACATCAACGCCATCCTGCCCGACCTGACCGAAGCGCGCGAGCGTGTGGATGCCTTCATCGGCGTTGTGGCCGACAATGCCATCGTCAAGTTGACGAAGATGGGCGATCTGGACATGGGCAAGCCGGCGTCAACCGCCATGGCCTTGCTGAAAAAGCTGAAACCCTCATCAAAGGCGGGCGGCAAATCGGGCGAAAGCCAGATGAAGATGCTGCGCCGCTTGCCAAAAATCCTGCGCTTCATCCCCGGAAAGGCCCAGGATCTGCGCGCTTGGTTCTTGTCCATGCAATATTGGCTGGGCGGGTCGGATGACAATATCGAACAGATGATCCGGTTCCTGATCGGTCGCTATTGCGTCCGCAAGGATTGGCGCGGCGCCGTGGCCAAGGCCCCGGTTGATTATCCGGACGTCGGTTTGTACCACCCCTCGCTCAAGGGCCGCATCTCCACCAATCTGGCAGATCTTCCCCGTCCGGCAGGCGCAACCGCAACCGTTGGCCTTTTGATGCTGCGCTCTTATGTGCTGGCCTCCGATACCGCACATTACGATTCCGTCATCGCGGCCTTCGAAGCCAAGGGTATCGCCTGCGTTCCCGCCTTTGCAGGCGGCCTTGATGGTCGCCCCGCAATCGAGGCTTATTTCCAGAACGCCAAAGGCACCACCATTGATACCATGGTGTCATTGACCGGGTTTTCCCTTGTTGGTGGGCCGGCTTATAATGACAGCCCGGCCGCTGTGGCCGCCCTGTCGGCGCTGGATGTGCCCTATATCGCGGCCCATCCACTTGAATTTCAGACCCTTGGCCAATGGGCCACGGCCGGTCAGGGCCTGGGTCCGATTGAAACCACCATGTTGATCGCCCTGCCAGAAATTGACGGGGCAACGAACCCGACAGTCTTTGCAGGCCGTCACAGTCTGGACGGCTGCCAAGGGTGCAGTCACATGTGCAAAGGCTCGCCCGACAGCCGCGCGATGTCGCCCTGCCACGAACGCATCACCTCGCTGGCCGAAAAAACCCTGCGTATGGCCAGCCTGCGCAAAATAAAGAACGCCGACAAGAAAGTGGGCATCGTGCTGTTCGGCTTTCCGCCAAACGCCGGGGCCGCCGGGACGGCCGCCTATCTTTCCGTGTTTGAAAGCCTGCACAATACGATGAAGGCCATGAAGGCCGATGGTTATACCCTTGATGTGCCTGCAACGGTCGATGATCTGCGCGACTCGGTTTTGGGTGGCAATTCCCGGCAATATGGCCAGCCGGCAAACGTCGCCGCCTTCGTCGATGCCGATACCATCGTGCGCAACACCCCGCCCCTCAAGGCGATTGAGGCGTCGTGGGGCCCCGCCCCCGGCAAGGTTCAATCCGACGGGCGCAATGTCTTTGTGCTTGGCAAACAATTTGGCAATATCTTCGTCGGCCTGCAGCCCACCTTCGGCTATGAAGGCGACCCGATGCGTCTGCTGTTTGAACGCGGTTTCGCCCCCACCCACGCCTTCGTGCAGTTCTATCTGTGGCTGCGCAACACCTACAGCGCCGATGTTCTGCTTCATTTCGGCATGCACGGCGCGCTTGAATTCATGCCCGGCAAACAGGCGGGCCTTGGCGCGCGCGATTGGCCCGATCGCCTGATCGGCGAAATGCCCAACATCTACCTTTATGCCGCCAATAACCCGTCCGAGGCGTCGTTGGCAAAGCGTCGTTCAAACGCCATCACCATCACCCACCTGACACCGCCCTTGGCGCAGGCGGGCCTGTACAAGGGTTTGGTTGATCTGAAAGACAGCCTGTCCCGCTGGCGCGCCCTGACCCCCGATGCGGCCGAACGCTCCGATCTGGAAGCCCTGATTGCCGAACAAGCCACCGCCGTGGACATGGGCCATCTTCCCCCCGCCGCCCTTTGGCTGAAACTGCTCGAAGCCGAAGATGCCCTGATCCCCGACGGTCTGCACGTGGTCGGCCGCCCGATGTCGGATGCCGCACGCGCCGAATACCTTGATCTGCTGCCCGCGATGGACAATGTCGAGCGTAAACGCCTTGACGCCCTGTTGTCGCAAGACACCGAAACGCCTGGCATCCTGCGCGCCCTGTCGGCCCGCTTCATTGCGCCGGTTCCGGGCGGCGATCTGATCCGCGCCCCCCAGATTCTGCCCACGGGCCGCAATATCCACGCCTTTGACCCCTTCCGCATGCCCACCGAATTCGCCCTGCGCGATGGGGCGGCGCAGGCCGAAAAGTTGCTCGCGACCCACCCCACCTTGCCGCGTTCCATCGCCTTGGTTCTGTGGGGATCGGACAATATCAAATCCGACGGCGGGCCTGTGGGTCAGGCCCTCGCGCTGATGGGAACACGCCCGCGCTTTGATGCCTATGGTCGCCTGTGCGGCGCGGATCTGATCCCGCTGTCACAACTGGGCCGCCCGCGCATCGACGTGCTGATGACCCTGTCCGGAATCTTCCGCGACCTGCTGCCTTTGCAGACTAAGATGCTGGCCGAAGCGGCCTACAAATGCGCCATTGCCGATGAACCCTTGTCGCAAAACTTCATCCGCGCCCATGCTTTGGCCTATGCCGAACAGATGGGCGTCGATATGGAAACCGCCTCACTGCGCGTCTTTTCCAATGCCGAAGGCGCCTATGGCTCCAATGTCAACGTTCTGGTGGATCAATCCACCTTCGGCGACGAAGATGAATTGGCCGATGCTTACGAAAACCGCAAAAGCTTTGCTTATGGTCTGAACGGCAAGGCCGTGAAAAATGCGGCGGTCCTGCAAAAGGCGCTGAAGAACGTCGAACTGGCCTATCAAAACCTGGAATCGGTCGAATTGGGCGTCACCTCGGTCGATCACTACTTTGATACGCTGGGCGGTATTGCCCGCGCCGTCAAACGTCAGCGCGGCGTGGAAACGCCGGTCTATATCTCTGACCAGACGCGCGGCACCGGCAAGATCCGCACCCTGCGCGACCAGATCGCGCTCGAAAGCCGCTCGCGGCAGTTGAACCCCAAGTTTTATGAAGGCCTCTTGAAACACGGCGCCGAAGGGGTTCGTCAGATTGAATCTTACGTGACCAACACCATGGGCTGGTCGGCCACCGCCGAGGCCGTGGATCCTTGGGTCTATCAACGCCTGTCTGAAACCTTTGTGTTGGACGATGCCATGCGCAAGCGCATGGCAGATCTCAACCCCCAGGCATCGGCCCGTATGGCCAACCGCCTGATCGAAGCGTCCGAGCGCTCCTACTGGACACCGGATGCCGCCACCTTGGCCGCGCTGCAAGGCGCCGCCGAAGAACTTGAAGACCGTCTGGAAGGGATCGCTGCCCAATGACCGCATCGTCCCACCCTTTAACCTTGAGAGGCCCCCTATGAGCCCGTTAGACTTGGTTCCAAACCTGCGCGGACTGGACGGAGATGGCTCCGTTCAAGTTCATCTTGATCCCGAAACCAAAATCGAAGGCGCCAAGGTGTTTTCGGTCTACGGAAAAGGGGGCATCGGAAAATCGACCACCTCGTCAAATCTGTCTGCCGCCTTTTCCATGATGGGAAAGCGCGTGCTGCAGATCGGCTGTGACCCAAAACACGATTCAACCTTCACGTTGACAGGCCGGTTGCAATCCACCGTGATCGACATCCTCAAGGATGTTGATTTCCACGCCGAAGAGTTGCGCCCCGAAGATTATGTTGCCACCGGCTTCAATGGCGTGAAATGCGTCGAGGCTGGCGGCCCCCCGGCGGGCACGGGCTGCGGCGGGTATGTGGTTGGGCAGACGGTGAAACTTCTCAAACAGCATCACCTGCTGGAAGACACCGATGTGGTGATCTTTGACGTGTTGGGCGATGTGGTCTGCGGCGGGTTCGCCGCGCCGCTGCAACACGCCGACCGCGCGGTGATTGTCACCGCCAATGACTTTGACAGCATTTATGCGATGAACCGCATCATTGCCGCCGTTCAGGCCAAATCGGGCAACTACAAGGTGCAACTGGCCGGCTGCGTTGCCAACCGTTCGCGCCAGACAGACGAGGTAGACCGCTATTGCGCCAAGGTCGGTTTCAACCGTCTGGCCCATATGCCCGACATCGATGCCATCCGCCGCTCTCGGTTGAAGAAAAAGACCCTCTTTGAAATGGACGATGCCGAAGACGTGGTCATGGCCCGCGCGGAATACATGAAACTGGCCGATACGCTGTGGCGTTCGGTGCAATTGCCCGGATCCACCCCTGCGCCTTTGCCCGACCGCGAGATCTTCGAACTTTTGGGATTTGACTGATCATGTCGAACTATCACGGAACCCTGACCCGCGTTGAAGACTACTTTGATCGCTCCGCCACCAAGGTTTGGGAACGCCTGACGTCTGACGCTCCGGTCAGCCGCATCCGCCAAACCGTCCGCGAAGGGCGCGATTCCATGCGGGCGCTGATGCTGTCGCGTCTGCCCTCCGACCTGCGCGGCGCGCGGGTGCTGGATGCCGGATGCGGCGCAGGTCAGATGACGGCCGAACTGGCCGCGCGCGGCGCCGATGTGATGGCGGTCGATATCTCTCCGGCCCTGATCGAGATCGCGCAAAAACGTCTGCCCGAGGCGCTTGCCCCCCGCGTCAGCTTTGCGTCGGGTGACATGACGGCCGATTACGGCGCTTTTGACTATGTCTTGGCCATGGACAGCCTGATCTATTATGGCACCGCCGACATCACGGCCGCCCTGCAGCGTCTTGCCGCGCGCACGGCCCAATCGGTGGTCTTCACCGTGGCCCCGCGCACCCCGTTCCTGATGACGTTCTGGAGCATCGGCAAAGCCTTTCCGCGCAAGGATCGCAGCCCCATCATGGTGCCGCATGCCTTGTCCACCTTGAAAAAATCCACGGGCGGCAAAGTGACCAAGGCCGGCCGCGTGTCGCGCGGGTTCTATATTTCTGAATGTCTGGAGTATCGGGCGTGATCATCTTCAAGGCCAAACACGTCAAGCAACTCAGCGCCTCTTGGATGCCGTTTGCTGACGCCGCAAGCGAAGGGCTGACCCTGCCGCAACTGTTGCGTCTTGGCCTGTTTCAGGTCTCGGTCGGTATGGCCACGGTCTTGCTTTTGGGCACCTTGAACCGCGTGATGATCGTCGAACTTTCGGTCCCGGCCTCGGTTGTGGCCATCATGATTGCCCTTCCCGTCGTCTCGGCACCGTTTCGCGCGATGCTGGGCCACAAATCCGATACCCACCGCAGCTGGATCGGATGGAAACGGATCCCCTATCTGTGGTTCGGCAGCCTGTGGCAAATGGGCGGTTTGGCCATCATGCCCTTCGCCTTGATCGTTCTGTCAGGCGATCAGATCCATGGTCCGGAATGGGCCGGGAAAGCCTTGGCCGGAATCGCCTTCTTGATGACGGGCATCGGGATGCACATGACGCAAACCGCGGGCCTGGCACTCGCCTCAGACCGCGCCACGCCGGAAACCCGGCCGCGTGTTGTCGCGCTTCTTTACGTGATGTTCTTGCTTGGCATGGCCGTGTCCGCCATCATCCTTGGCTGGCTGTTGCGCAGCTATGACCCGATCCTTCTGGTCCGCGTTGTGCAAGGCTGCGGTGTGGCCACCATGGTGTTGAACCTGATTGCCCTGTGGAAACAGGAAAA
>CANHLE010000050.1 GCA_947461435.1 Paracoccaceae bacterium
GTTCGCCCAAACCTTCACCCCGCAACGGGGCCCGACGCTGCGCAACCCGAAAAGCTCCGCGCCGGCCCCCGTTGCCCAACCCGCCCAAATGAGCAAAACTCAAACCCGGAGTCTCGCTCACACTGGATAAAAGTTGGGGGCAACGTCAAATGGGAAGACCTGAATATCGCACCCCTGTCAAAGAACGTAAAAGACATTAAGCGGAACCTTGTTGTTTGAACAAAGCCGCGTCAAAATATCGGGCCGTCTCAAGCTATTTTGGTCGCCACGATATCTCGCCCAAGTCATAAAGCTCGATCAAAGCTTGCCGTTTCTCTTCGCTTCTCAATCTTTTCTGCAAGCGACAAATCTTCTCGTAAAAATCCCTATGGATGGGATCTGACTTAAACGCAGCAATTCGTTCCTTGGAAACAGCTACAGCCGCCTTGTGCAACTCTTTCAATTTTCCGCCAGATACGGAATCAAGTCGATCTATCTCATCAAGAATTCGGGTCCTTTCGCGCTGCAAAAGATCCGTTCTGCGAAAGCTTTTATCAGCAACCGCCCAATAACCCAATGTCTCAAAATATATTGCACCAGGGTTTGCGCGACCACGAATTTTGGCGAGAGTAAAACTTTCTGCGTCTCGAATTTGATAGTGGAAAACTTGCGCATATTTTTGACCACCGGGATCAAGTGAACTGTGTAATCCCATTTCTGTATGCTCTATTCCCAATCCAGAGGCGGTCACTGCGCGTCCGGGTTCATAGTTTTCCGGACGGGGGCGGTGTATACCCACACGCCTGAACGCCGAAGTTCTGTAAAGCGTCTTATGTCCGTTCTTGACCTTCTCAATTCGATCCGAAGATTCTGTCTCGTAAAATCTCGTCGTAACGAGTTCATCTTTGAAAGTACTTTCCCCTTGAGATCCGATATAGGTCCAATGAACATGGATTTGGTCGACATCATCCCCCAGTTTTTTTATGAGGTCAGAAACTTTGCCCTCATCCGTGGTGATCACCAGAAACTCATCGCAATCAAGTGACATCGCCCAATCCGCCTGCGCATAGATCGGAAGATCCGACGCACGGTCGTAGGCTCGCATTTGATGACTACCCGTTGGTACCGTCCCATCGCGCGCGAGGCTGTTTTCGATAAAATGGATTGCGCCAATGGATTCAAGACAAAGCAAGATCTCTTTGGTCAAATCATTGCTATCATTCTGTGCGATGATGATATCATCGAACCCGATCAATCGGTTCCACGCCACCCACTCTAGAAGAAAGGGCCCTTCGTTCTTGACTGTGGCGACCAATACAGTGCGAATTTCTTTGATCTTTTATTAGGTTCACGAAGGAATTGTGGGCGATCGGGCGGCGTCCTCTCGTTGATATGCGACCCGTACTTTGAATGCAGATTACGCCACTATCTCGTCGGCTCTCAATTATCCTTTGGATAAAGATCCGGGAAAGAAGGATATCCTTCGGACTAAAATCAGGAAAAGAAGGACCGCCGGCGGCGAAAGCTGGCGGTCCAGGGGATTACTGCGCAGAAACAGTCTTCGCGCTGCCGTTCAGCATCGCTTCACTTTTGCGTACCGCGATCAGGAAGATCAGCACGCCAAAACCTGCCTTGGCGATAATGTCGGCGGCGGTATAGCCCACCTGAATGATCACCTCTGCTGTCGCACCGGCCAGACCAATTGCGCCCGCAAAGTAGACGATCGGGTAGAATGCCCAACTCAGGATGGTCACGTTACGCGCCAGTTTGATCAGGCCGCGTGCGTCGGCAGGCTGGTCCGAGATCGATTTCGACATGCCGACAAACAATTCGTAAACGATCCAAAGGAATGGGATCATCGACAGAAGACCAAAAAGCCACCGACCGCCATTGCTGGTGGCGACCTCGCCCGGGTAACCCAATGCGATCATGAGCGCCGCAAGCAGGCCCAACCGCGTGGCGCGTGACACCGTTTCGGACCGGCTAAGCCCCATGACGAGGATAAGTTCGATCAGCAAAAGTGGCACAGTCAGCAACCAATCAACGTAGCGGTATGCATCGTTGAACGGTGTGCCCGTGACCTTGAGCGTGCCATCGGCGAACGTGAAGGCGTCGACCCAGCTGCCAAAGATACGGAAGTAATGGTAGGCCGCGATGAATGTGACAAGACCCGTGATTGTCAGGGCGGTCTTGTACTGTGAAGCCACTTGGCTGCGGCTGAGCCAGAAGAACATAGTGGCTGCAGCGAGGGTAGCGAACCCGAACGAGAACGCGTTGTAGACCAGATTATACTGATCCACGGTGATATTTTCCATTAGTACCCTCCTAAGGTTACGTAGAAGGCATGTAGCGTGCAGCCTTTGTATTCAATGGCATACAGCAATGAAAAGTGACGCATGTGGTGTAGTGTCACGCCAAAGCGCCTTTCAAAAGTGCGCGTCATATCCACAGTTGTTCGTCATCGAGTCGTTCGAATAAGCGCCGGATATCTTATGCTCCTCAGCCCCTCCGTCCAATATTTCAGGGCCTGTATGGCCACATAGGCTGATCACCCTTGGGCACGAAGTGCAGACCTATGGGCAAGCGAGCCTGATCGGTTTTCGCGCGGTGATTAAGACGCACGATCGCGGCCCCTGTGCCCGGACCCGGCCGTTTGATCCGGTCACACGGCACCTGCGCCGATTTTGTTGCCCGCTTCGGCGAAAAGCTTGGGTGTTTCTTTGTTGAACAATGCGAGTTGCCCGCTGAGGCAGGCATTTTCAACTGCAACGGCCGTTCGAATGTTGCGCCGCGTGGTGCTCGAAAGCTCGGCGCCTGTCTGGGCCGCCAAGAGGAAATCGCGCCACGCCGTGCGCGGCGGTGCACCGGGCGTCTGATCGCTTCTGTTGTCCGCAGACTTGTCCCAGACAGCGCCGATCCGGGGCGACCAAACCACATCGCCCAGTAGGGCAAGTCGGCCCCAGCCGATTTTGTCTTCGCCGAACCGGGTTCCTTCGGGAAATCCTTGGCTTTGCACCAAACATCGTCTCCACGTTGCCGCCGTGCTTGACGATACGATCATTGGCCCAGAGATCATCGTTTCAAAAAAGCAGGACAGCGGGCCCCGGCGATCCGATCCGATACCGAAATCATGCTGTTTTTCGTCGCGATTGGCTGAAATCTCTTCCCAAGCATCGGCGTAAAGCACGGCTGATGGGAATTCGGTCATCAGAACCAACATCTCGGCAACATGGTGGTCGGACCATGTGTCATCTGCGTCCAGAAACAGGATGACCTCGCCACGAGCGGCCGTCCACCCTGTGTTGCGGGCGGCTGCCGCACCGCGGTTTTCTTGTCTGATAAGGTGAAGAGCCAAGGAATGCGCCGGATCCGACGCGGCCCAGTCTTGCACCGCGCCGCCTGACCCATCGGTTGAGCCATCGTCGACCACGACCAGTTCAAATGGCGTATTCGCCTGAAGACATGAGCGGAACGCGACAGAAAGAGCAGCGGCTACGTGACGGACTTTTTGGTAGAGGGGGATGACGACAGACACCACGGGCAGTGAGGTGGTCATCGCAAGATGGGACATGGGGGGACTTTCAAGGTGTGGGGCCGTCTACGTCATCTGCTGGCTGCGCACAAATGCTTATCAAGGAAAAGACATGCCTGCCGGTTCGGGCGCGTGTGATTGGCCGGAAAGGGTGCAAAGCGACTTGTTCGGGCCAATGCCCGCTTGCCCGTCGCGCCGCGGGCCAAACGGGGGGATGACTTGGCCGACGCGGCGTCATGTCCCCTGCCCCAAGTCAACAGTCCGGAGTTTTGCCCCAATGTCTGATGATCGCGTTCCGCCCCGAGGCCGAACGGGTAGGCTGCGTCGAATCATGGAAAACCCCGACATTGGGCCTTGGGTTCGGGATCTATGGGACAATCTCACTGTCTGCGGTGATCTTCGGAGAAGGATTCACTCTTTTCACGACAAACTTTGACGTGATTATTTCGTTGCTTTTCTCGACCAACTCTGTCGTGATTGCGGTCATGGGGGGCGAGGTGCCCCTGGTCTGACAGGAGCGCTTAGCCATGATCCAAACCGTTGTCGTCTCATCCCATGTTCTGGCACAAGGCGCGTTGATCGAAACCTTGCCCGACGGACGCCTGTTGATTGACGCGGGCGGCCGCAGGGTCGTGGGTTATCCCTTCTCGGCGGAGAAACCCAAGGTTGGCGGCTGGAAGGCACTTGCGGCAGCCGCGTTGATCGGTCTGTCATCGCTGACCACGACGGCGCCCCAGGCTTTGGCCGATACCCTGCTCAACGTCAGTTACGATCCGACGCGAGAGTTGTACCGCGAAATCGACGAGGCCTTTTCAGCCTATTGGCAGGCCCAAGGCAATCCAGCCCCAGATCTGCAGCTGAGCCATGGCGGATCTGGCGCGCAGGCCCGCGCCGTCATCGACGGCCTTGAGGCACAAGTGGTGACGCTGGCGCTGGCCGCCGATATCGACAAGATCGCCAAAGCCGGCAAGCTGCCTGCCGACTGGCAGGGGAAACTGCCGCACAACTCTTCGCCCTATACGTCCACCATCGTATTCTTGGTCCGCGAAGGGAATCCCAAAGGAATCGCCGATTGGGGCGATTTGATCAAGGACGGTGTGGAAGTCATCACGCCGAACCCGAAAACCTCGGGTGGGGCGCGCTGGAACTACCTTGCGGCATGGGCTTGGGCGGAAAAGAACGGCAAGGATCCGATAGAGTTTGAAAAGGCGCTTTTCGCGCATGTGCCGGTGCTTGATACGGGCGCACGTGCCGCCACCACAACCTTTGCCGAGCGGGGGATCGGCGATGTGCTGCTCGCTTGGGAAAACGAGGCCTATCTGGCGCAGAAGGAATTGGGCGAAGATCAGTTTGATATTGTGGTGCCCTCTGTCTCGGTCTTGGCAGAGCCGCCTGTTGCCATCGTCGAAGCCAATATCAAGGATGAGGCGCAGCGCGCGTTGGCCAAGGCCTACCTCGACTTTCTTTACACGCCCGAAGGTCAGGCGATCATCTTCAAGAATTTCTATCGCGGATGGGACACGTCCAAAGCCGATCCGGCGGATGTGGCGCGCTTCCCGAAACTTGAACTGGTCGACATCGCCCAATTCGGCGGATGGGACGAGGTGCAGCCCAAGCACTTTGGCGATGGCGGCATCTTTGATCAGATCTATACCGCCAAATGATCAAGGGGATCATTCACCGCTCTCCCATGCCGGGCCTTCGGCTTAGCATGGGCATCACTCTGGCGATGCTGTCGCTTATCGTGATTTTGCCGATTGGCGCCCTTTTGTCCAAGGGCGCCAGTTTCGGCCTTGAAGGTATTTGGGCGGTCGTCTCGACAGAGCGATCAATGGCGGCGCTGTTTTTGTCGTTTCGAATTTCTCTTTTTGCGGCCCTGATCAATCTTGTACTGGGCGTCGCCACCGCTTGGGTGCTGGTCCGCTATCGATTTCCGGGGCGCAAGCTGCTGGATGCGGCGGTTGATTTGCCCTTTGCCCTGCCGACGGCGGTGGCGGGAATTGCCCTGACGGCGCTTTATGCCCCAAACGGTTTTTTGGGCGCGATGGCAAAGGAGGCGGGGTTCAAAATCGCCTATACCCAATGGGGCATCCTGATCGCCTTGATCTTTGTGGGTTTGCCTTTTGTCACCCGCACCGTCCAGCCGGTGATCGAAGAGATTGAACGCGAGGTGGAGGAGGCTTCGGCCACCTTGGGGGCCAGCCGCGCCTATACGCTGCGCCGCGTTATCCTTCCGATGCTGACACCGGCGGCGTTGACAGGTTTTGCCTTGGCGCTGGCACGTTCGGTCGGCGAATACGGTTCTGTCATCTTTATCGCGGGCAACATTCCGCTGCGCACGGAAATTGCGCCTTTGCTGATCGTGATCCGATTGGAAGAATTCGATTACGACGGGGCGAGCGCCATTGGCATCGCCATGTTGGTGATCTCTTTCGTCATGCTTTTTGTCATCAACGGCATCCAGATCTGGAGCCGGAGGAGGATTGGCTATGTCTGACATTCCAGCGCAAGGGTTTCGGCGGGCCACTGAGGAAACGAAAGGGGTTCAAGTGCTTTTGATCCTTGGGGTCGTGGCCTGCATGACCCTGCTGTTGTTTGCGCCCTTGATTGCGGTGTTTTCGGCCGCGCTGGCCGATGGCGCGGTGGCGGCGGTTCAATCGCTTGGCAATGCAGATGCCCGCTCGGCGATCGTTCTGACGTTGACGGTCACGGCCATTGCCGTGCCCCTGAACGCGGCCTTTGGCATTGCCGCCGCCTGGGCGATCACCAAGTTCGAGTTTCGCGGAAAGGCCTTTTTGATCACCCTGATCGACCTGCCTTTCTCTGTCTCGCCGGTGGTGGCCGGGCTTTGCCTGGTGCTTTTGTTCGGTGCAAATTCGCTGATCGGTGGCTGGTTGGTCGCGCAAGGCAATCCAATCATCTTTGCCCTGCCGGGGATCGTTCTGGCCACGATGTTCATCACCTTCCCCTTTGTGGCCCGCGAACTGATCCCGGTGATGATCGAACAGGGCAAGGCCGAGGAAGAGGCGGCGCTGACCTTGGGCGCAGGCGGCTGGCGGGTGTTCTTGACGGTAACACTGCCCAACATCCGCTGGGCCCTGCTGTATGGCGTTTTGTTGTGCAACGCGCGCGCCATGGGCGAATTCGGCGCGGTCGCGGTCGTTTCGGGCAAGATCCGTGGACAGACGGCGACGATGCCGATCACCATCGAGATGCTTTACAACGAATATCTTTCTGTCGCGGCCTTTTCCATGGCCGCGCTTCTGGCGCTGCTTGCGCTGGTCACGCTTGCGCTCAAGACGGCTCTGGAATGGCGTTATGCCGACCAGTTGGCCGCAACCCACCGGCACTAGGAGGCAAAAATGCATATTGATATCGACGAGATCTCAAAGGAGTTTGGCGTGACGGCGGCACTGCACCCTGTCAGCCTTGCCATTCCGTCTGGTGCATTGGTGGCGCTCTTGGGACCTTCGGGGTCAGGCAAGACAACGCTGTTGCGCATTCTGGGTGGGCTTGAATTTCCGACGGCGGGCCGTGTCTTGTTTGATGGGGCCGATGCCACAAATCTAAGCGTTCAGGACCGGCGGGCGGGCTTTGTCTTTCAATCCTATGCCCTGTTTCGCCACATGACGGTGTTTGAAAACATCGCCTACGGGCTGCGGGCACGTGCCAAGGCCGCGCGCCCATCAAGTCCTGAAATTGCCCGGCGGGTCACCAAACTGTTGGACCTGATCCAATTGCCCCAGATTGGCGACCGTTACCCCACTCAGTTATCGGGCGGCCAACGCCAGCGTGTTGCCTTGGCCCGAGCGCTGGCGATCGAGCCGCGCATGCTTTTGCTGGACGAACCCTTTGGCGCGCTGGACGCCAAGGTGCGCAAGGAACTGCGCCAAGGCCTGCGCGACATCCATGACACGACCGGACTGACGACGGTCTTCGTCACCCACGATCAGGAAGAGGCCATGGAACTTGCGGATCTGGTCGTCGTTATGTCCATGGGCCGGATCGAACAGGTGGGCAAACCCGAAGATGTTCGTGCACGGCCAAAGACCCAGTTCGTTCGGGAGTTCATATCGGCATGACCGCATCACCAGCCCGAGCGACCCCTCTTGACCGGATTGACCGGAAAATCCTGCACGAGTTGATGCGGGATGCGACCGTGTCTGTGGCGCAGTTGGCCGAACGTGTTGGATTGTCGCAAACCCCCTGCTGGAAGCGGGTACAAAAGCTTGAGGCGGGGGGCGTCATCGTTGGGCGCGTGGCCCTGATCGATCCTGTCCGGATCGGATTGGGCCTGTCGGTGTTCGTCGAGATTGAGGCCGCCGATCATACACCCGAATGGCGCGCGACCTTTGCCACGCTCGTTTCGGAATACGCGGAAATCCTTGAGGTTCACCGCATGGCAGGCGAGGTCGACTACATGCTCAAAGTGATTGTCAGCGACATGGAAGCCTTTGACATCTTTTATCTTGATCTGACATCGCGTCTGTCTTGCCGCAATGTCACATCGAAATTCTCGATGGAGCGTATGAAGGCGACCACCGCACTGCCAATCGACATCGCTTCGGCCTGGCACGCCGTCTGATCAAAGAATGAGCCCGAAAATGACGGAGGCTTTATCGGGCCGAAAATGCGGGCACCGACGGCAGATCGACCCTTAGCGTCGGACAAAAGTCTGCCATGAGCCTTGCCAAAGCATCACCCTGCCCCTTCGGCTTCAATGGCTCGCCCAGGGTTGGAGCCCCGGTTCCTGCCGGGTCGTCCCGGCACTCTCTGGCGCGGCCCCGGCGGAAGAGGCAGGTCTAACACGGGCCCAGATGCCAGCACGCTTTGGCCCCACAACATATCCTTCCCGCCCTTGACTGGCTGTCCATGTTTTGAATGGTGGTTTGCAAGACCCCTGTCTTGCCAGTAGATGTACCCCGAATTGCCGCAAGGCTGTCGGTTGCTGGCCTGCGGGTACGAACAGTAGCCCCCACTCGCCCCGGCGCGTCTTGGCGCCTTAACCTGACGGTAGATCGTGATCCCTGCCCTTCGCTTGCAAGCAACCCTTGATCTTTTGTCTGAAATCGAAAGTGACCCGCGCCCGGCGGATGCCGTCACCTCTGGCTGGTTTCGGGCCCGGCGTCATTTTGACGACCGCGACAAAGGAGCGATCATTGATCTGCTTTATGGGCTTTTGCGCCACCGCGCGCGGCTTGGGTGGTGGCTGGATCGGTTGGGGAACGCCGACAGCCCGCGCAACCGGCTGCTTGCATGGCTTACCCTTGCAGAAGGCACGGCGCCCGACCAGATCAAGCGCCTGTTCGATGGTGCGAAATTTGCGCCTGCCGCCGTGACGGCCCCCGAATCCGCTCTGTTGGCGGGATTGCGGGGCTGTACGATGGTCCATCCTGACATGCCCGAGGAGGTGCGCCTGGAATGTCCGACTTGGGCGGTGGCCGCCTTGCGCAAACGCTTTGGGCAAGCCTTTGGCACGGAAATGACAGCGACCTTGGAGCCGCCGCCGCTTGATCTGCGAGTCAATCCGATGAAATCGACACGTGAGGGCGCTTTGCAAGACTTGAAAGCGATGGGTTTGCGTGCCGAAGCCACCAAACTTGCGCCTCAAGGTATCCGCCTGCGCGAACGCCTATCTTTGGCTCGGCTGCCGGGGCTGAAAACCGGCGAGATCGAGATTCAGGATGAAGGATCGCAGCTTGTCGCCCTGTTGGTTGACGCCAAGCCCGGCGACCGCGTTGTCGACTTTTGTGCCGGGGCGGGCGGAAAGACTTTGGCCATCGCGGCACAGATGCAGAACAAGGGCCATGTCATCGCCTGCGACGTGAACCAAGCCCGACTGAAGCGCGGGGCAGAACGTATCCGGCGTGCAGGGTTGCACAATGTCGAGACGCGCGTTCTGACCAGCGAGACCGACCAATGGGTCAAGCGCCACAAAGGCGGCTTCGATCGCATTCTTGTCGATGCGCCCTGCAGCGGGACAGGCACGTGGCGGCGCAATCCTGACGCACGGTGGCGTGCGCCGGATCTGGGCCTGAACGGCCTTTTGGCCCTGCAAGCGCGCATTCTGGCAAGTGCGGCGCGACTTGTGAAGCCCGGGGGTCGGCTGGTTTATGCGACCTGCTCGTTCTTGTCGGAAGAGAACGAAGATCAGGTGTCCGCTTTTCTGGCCGCCCATCCGGCCTTTCGCCTTGTGCCGCTCAGAAAGGCGGCGCCGCACCTGGCGGATGCCGTGCATTCCGACAATTTAAGGTTGACGCCCGCCCGCCATGAGACCGACGGCTTCTTTGCGGCTGTTTTGCAGCGCGAAACGTTACCGGCGACCCCGTCACCGGGCGGGGTGTGATCTTGCGCTGTCCTTAGGGCTTTGGCAGTGGTGCAGGTTTCCTTCCGCCAAATGCGCCGCCGTTCATCGGATTGAGGCGGAGGTTACACCATAGCACGCCGGACCGTGTGGCCGCGACAAGCGATCTAAGCTGCCGTCTTCCATTTCAGGGGGGTGACATAAACAATGCTGTCGCCGACACTGACCATCGCATCGCCTTCTTGAATATTTATCTGCACCTTCATCGCGCGGCTTGCGAGTTTTGCGAGTTCGGCAGTGTCCTTCTCAGACAGATTCATCACGTGAAGATTGTCGAACCGCAGCACGCTGTTCTTGTTCTTGTCCCACCACACTTCGGCGGTCTTGCCGCCATAGGGATAGACCACCACCTTGCGGGCCTTGCTGCAGGATTGGCGTATGACTTTTTCGCTGGGCAGTCCCAAGGCAACCCAAACGTCAAGCTCACCGCTGAGGCTTTTTTGCCAAATGTCTGGCTCGTCATCGGTGGAAAGACCCTTTGTCATTTCCAGATTCTCATGAGCGTTGAGCGCAAAGGCGATAATGCGCACCATAAGCCGTTCATCCGTCTCTGAAGGATGTTTGGCGACGGTCAGTTTATGGGTCTCATAGTAGTGGCGATCCATGTCCGAGATGGAAAGCTCGACTTTGTAGATTGTGGCATTTTGCGCCATGCTCTGTTTTCCCATATCCTTGAAGATTGCGCTGTTTAATGGGTCTGGTCCTGTTGTGAAAGCGCAAAAAGGCGCTTGATATTCGGATCAAAGGGCCTTTGTGCTGTCTGCCCGATAGACGTGCCGCCTAAGGCCAAACCGACAGATCACGCCAACCCGTCAGGCCATCGTTGATGCTGCAACGTCATCCTTTCTGCGCGCCCAACAGGGAAAAGCGGTTCTTCGCGTCAACAAAAAATGGCCTGAAAGCCAAGCGATCAATCTACTGAAACGCTTGTGGCCCGAGGTTGAGAATGACAGTCCATCCCCTGATGAAGTGGAAAACGTACCGCTTTGCGATCGCGCCGTCACAAAGGAGGCCGATAAAAAGGCCCGGTCCTGACCCAAAGTTGGGCACAGATAATCCGTCCCCCATTCCAGACAGGTGGTCTTCCCAAACCGCAATCCCGGCATCTTAATGCCGCATGGCTTGGCGGAGTCCTTCCCATGCGTGGTTCAACACGGCCTTGCATCGCCGGACCTGAAAAAATGTTTACGGCCCAAATATTTAAAAACAAGCAAGCCGTGCCTAAGGCCGATCATTACACTGATAAGATGAGATAAATTCTGATCGCCTGGCGAAAACGATGGATCGTTCGCTCATAATTCTGCTTTTGCTCTACGTCCCGCGATCCTGCTAATATACGGGCAATCCCAACAGACAACCGTCTGATTTCACTCTGGAATGCCAAGTGGCATGACAGCGCGAAATCCTGTTTTCTGTTGGGTTGCGATCAACTCTCCAAAAGGAAATCGACCAATGATGAACGTGAAATCCAAAAGCGCGATGGGGCTTGTGACCGTTTCAACCGTTGCCTTGCTGGCCGGCATGGCATGGGCGGCAGAGGGCGCAGGGATGCTGGACGCCACCTTTGGTGCCGCGGAAGACGACGGCACACCGGCGGGGGTTGTCTCAACGTCGTTGGGCGATGGCGATGACATGGCCGAAGATTTGGCGGTTGGCGCAGATGGCACTCTTGTTGTCGTTGGCAATCGCCATAACGGCCAAAGCAACGATATCGTTTTGGTACGCTATACCACAGACGGCGCCTTCGATGCAGCCTTTGGCGTGGGTGAAGAGGACGGCACGCCAAACGGCGTTGTGAACATCTCGCTCGGCGACGGCCACGATTTTGGCACCGCCGTGGCGGCACAAGCGGACGGCAAGCTGTTGGTGGCTGGATATCATGAAGACGGCGCGTCGACGAACATGGTCGTCCTGCGCGTCAACGCAGATGGTTCACTGGACCCAACTTTTGGCACGGCCGATGACGGCACTGAAAACGGCATCGTCAACATCTCGCTTGGGGATGGCAACGACATCGCCCGCGATATTGCAGTTCAGGCCGATGGCAAGATTGTAATTGTCGGCGACAGCGTGAGCGCGGACGGTTCGGCCAACATCATTGTGGCCCGCCTGAATGCGGACGGCAGCGTTGACGAAAGCTTTGGACAATCGGAAGACGGCAGCCCGAATGGTTTTGTTGCAAGCTCGCTTGGAAATGGCGACGATACAGCAAATGCATTGGTTTTGCAGGCCGATGGCAAGATTGTTGTCGCCGGAAACCGCGTGGCCGAAGACGGGTCGTCCAACATAGTCGTCGCTCGTTACGATGCAACGGGTGTACCTGACGCGACCTTTGGCACGTCGAGCGATGACGGCACACCGGAAGGCTTCGTCAACTTGTCTTTGGGTGACGGCAATGATGTGGCCCGCGATCTTGCGCTGCAGGGCGACGGCAAGATTGTTTTTGTCGGCGACAGCGTGATGGCCGACGGATCAAGCAACGTCGTTCTGGCCCGCCTGAACGCAGACGGCACCCCGGATGACAGCTTTGGCGTGACAGAGGATGGCACGCCGAATGGTTTCGTCGCAACATCGCTGGGCGAGGGCAACGATTTTGCCACCGGACTTGCCGTGCAGACGGATGGCAAGCTGGTGGTCGCCGGATACCACCAAGAAGGCGAAAGCACGAACATCGCCATCGCCCGCTATGAAACAGACGGCGCGTTGGACCAGACCTTTGGCATGGCGGATGACGGCACCGAAAATGGCATCGTCAACCTCTCGCTGGGGGATGGCGATGACTTGGCGAACGCCGTCGCTATTCAAGGCGACAAGCTGATCGTCGTGGCTGGAACCACGACCGCCGCAGACGGCAGCAAGAACATCGCTGTTCTGCGGTTGACCGCGCAATAGGCCCATTAAAATCCTTAAACAAAGGGCGCCGGTTTCCGGCGCCCTTTTGCAAAACGGACGTGGGAAAATGCAGCGATTGGCGGGCTTTGATCCGAAGGTTCGTTTGATACCACCTCGCCCGCACCGAGATCATGGCGGCCGCCCTGACCCCTGGCCGAAAGCGAAATGACATGAAGATGAAGAAAGGGGTGAACGGCGGCAGGATTATCTTTTTGAATGGAAAGATGACGAAAAGCGACCCTTCGAACCTTTGGAATACGGCTATTCTCTTAAGTGCACTCCTGCGGTGATGGCATTCAAAGGTTATTGGGACTACGCCATGCCCTCAGCGGAGGGTCCCAATTGCTGTCGGCGAACATCGGAAAACTGCTTCGAGACTGGCGCAAAGCCAAAGGCGTGAAGCAAGAAAGCTTGGCGGCCATGCTGGGTGTGTCGCAATCTGCGATATCACATTGGGAAACCGGACAGGACGCACCGGACAGACGTGTGATGGGGCGAATTGTAGATATCATATCAGCCGCCGGCGACGGGCGATTGACTGTCGAAAAGCTCGTCGTGGCGCAGCAAGGGGCAATCAGAGCCTCTTTTGATCTGGACGGCGTGAAGCTGGTTATGGCCTCAAAGGGGTTGATCGGTGCCTGGCCGACGTTTTCAACGCTTGTCGATACGCGGCTGATTGATCGCCTTGTCGACGAAGCGGGCCAGTTTCTGCACGATGACGCCTTTGTTCGTTCCGTCAGAAGGGGCGAGGTGGCGATGGTTTCCGCCGTCAGTGACAAACACATTGATCTTGATCTGGACCGCGGATTTCGCCACCGCTGGATTGCCGTGTTTCGCGGATATGGACAAAAGATGCTGGTCGACATGACATATGAAACCTGTGAGGCCAACTGCCCCAGAGGAGTTGAACGCGTGACCCATTACGACAGTTTGGTTGGGTGAAGGGAGGTTGGCAACTCCGTTTCAAAGGGGAAGCAGGACGTTCGATGACGCGGTAATCTAACGGGCCCAAGCAACATAACTTCAGAAGTGACGCACATGGGCTTTGTCACCCAAAGATCATTTCGGTTCCGGCCTTGGGATTTTGCCCTGTACTTCTACACTTCCGATCCGCATGGACATGGTCGTCGACGAAGGGGGATTTGGCCAATGGCGGGATTTGGCACCCCCTTGCCCTATCATTGAATGTAGCGTGGGCGTTTTAACGATCCGCCGGCACCCCATCTATCTTTTGTGATGAACCGCGATCATCAGACTATATTGACTCCTTCGTCCAAATTGCAGTGATACCCCCTGAACATATCCCTCAAGTGGAGCCGGATATAATGCCCCGACTGCGCCAATTTCTATCTGCGGCCCTGATGTTTCTTTCTTTGGGCCTGTCGGCATTGGGAAATTCAGCGCAGGCGCAAGATAGCGAAGGCGGTTTGGCTCCGGCAGAGGTTCAGGTGGGTGCTTATATTATGAGACTAAATAATGTCTCACAAAAGGATGGCACCTTTGACGTGGATATGTGGGTTTGGTTTCACTGGAAAGATTCCAATCTTCGCCCTTACGAAAGTTTTGAAATTTCTAATGGCCAAATTCAAAGTCGCTCGGATGCTATTGTCTCTCAAGACGCTGGGATGAACTACACTTCGGTCAGGGTTCAAGCAACGATCTTTCATGACTATGACGTAAAGCGCTTTCCAATGGACAGTCACAACCTGAGCATAAATATCGAAGATCAGAATCTTGATACAAACGCTCTGGTTTACGTAACGGATAAGAACACGGCAATTGATCCGGATCTAAAGGTTCCAGGGTGGACGGTAAAACTTGGCCCTGAAACCATCGAAAACCATGAATATTCAACAAATTATGGCCTTGCATCAAGTGGTGCGGCGACATCCACCTATTCGCGGTTGATGTTCAAGGTGGATTTGCTGCGAGAAGGGTTTGGCCCCCTGTTCAAGCAGTTTTGGATGTCGGGCCTATCGGTATTGCTCGGCCTCCTTGCGTTCAGAGTGAAGGCAACCGATCTTGATGCGCGGTTTGGTCTTGGTGTAGGATCGATCTTCGCTGCAAGCGCCAACGCCTTTGTTATAGCCGATAGCTTGCCACAAAGCACAGACGTAACCCTGGCGGAGCAAATCAATTTCCTCGCAATCGGAACCATTTTTCTGTGCGTTTCGATCAGCATATGGTCGCTTCGAATTTGCTACAAAGGTAAAGACGCTGCGTCTGAGCGTCTTGACGCCTGGGCCATGGCAATTATCGCCAGCCTATATATTGGCGCAAATATTGCGGTTGCCCTTTTAAGCCTTTAGCGCGTGCAAGACAATTGACGTTTGAGGGCGCGCGCAAAAGCTGAGCCATCCGGTCAGGACATAGCAACATGGGATCAACCTGCCCATGAAAAGCCGCTTGGCGCCGAGGCTGACCCGCGGCCGAATTGTGACCCTAGTAAAGCCCTTGAACACGCGCCCGCAGGGTAATCAGGGCCAGCACGGTATCAATGGTGTCGGTTGGCAACTTTGTGATCTGGCCCAATTCCTGAACCGATTTGATCAATGCGTCGATTTCCATGGGACGTCCGGCATCCAGATCTTGCAGCATAGAGGTGCGATGGGCACCAACTGCCGCACCGCCGTCGATCCGGCGCTCAACGTCGATGGGAAAGGTAACCCCCAATGCCTCGGCAATGGCCTGCGCTTCGCGCATCATGCGGCGGGCGACATCGCGTGTTCCCGTGTCTGTGCACAAGATATCCAGCGTCGCGTGGGTCAGGGCTGAAATCGGATTGAACGACAGGTTGCCCCACAGTTTTACCCAAATCTCATCGCGTAGTCGCGGACGAACGGGCGCTTTGAGCCCGGCCGATTGCAAGACGGCTGACAAGGCCATGGCCCTGTCAGATTTGGACCCATCCGGTTCACCCAAAGAAAAGCGGTTGCCTTCGATATGCTGGATCGTGCCGGGCTTGGTCACCTCGGCCGCAGGATAGACCACACAGCCCAGCACCCGATCAGGACCGAACCCGTCCCATTGAACATTGCCCGGATCAACCGAATGCAGGCGGGTGCCTTCAAACGGGCCGCCGATCTTGTGGAAATACCACCAAGGCACGCCATTGACGCCACTTACGATGGTTGTGTGATCCCCGATCAGGGGTTGCATGGCCCCGACGAGCGCGGGCACCGAATGGGCCTTCAAGGTGACGATCACATAGTCTTGCGGGCCAAGATCCGCCGGATTGGCACTTGCCCGCACCGGGACAACCACAGGCTCTGCCGCGTCTTCAAGCAGGGTGATGCCCTTGGCTTGAATGGCAGCCAAATGCGGACCGCGGGCAACAAGGCTGACATCTGCGCCGGCCAAGGCCAGCTTTGCGCCCAAATAGCCCCCGATCGCCCCGGCGCCAAAAATGCAGATCTTCATCTTCTATCCCTTGTCGCCTTCAGCCGCCTGAGCCCAGACCCAATTTCTCGGCCAGGCCAATGCGTTGCAGTTTTCCCGTCGCCCCTTTGGGGATGTCATCAAGAATGATGACGCGGCGGGGCACCTTGAAATCTGCCATCCGCGTGGCGGCGAAATCACGGATTTCGCGTTCGGTGGCACTCTGACCCTCGCGCAGGACCACGGCGGCAGCCACCTCTTCGCCCAGTTTGGGATGCGGCGTTGCGAAGGTGATGACCTGCATCACGGCGGGATGATCCATAAGCACGCCGTCAACCTCGAGCGGGCTGATCTTTTCGCCGCCGCGGTTGATGATTTCCTTCAACCGTCCGGTCAAGGAAAGATAGCCATCGGCGTCCAAGGCACCCTGATCCCCGGTCCGAAACCAGCGCTGGCCGTCTTGCATGAAGAAGTTCTTTGCATTGGCGTCGGGGTTGTTTTCATAGCCCGGCGTGACATTGGGGCCGCAGATAACCACTTCGCCCGTGCCGTCGATCAGGCGATTTTCAACCTCGTGCGCGATCCGCAGCTGCGGGCCCGCTGCAATGCCCACGGATCCCGGTTTTTGAACGCGCGGTGGCAAGGGGTTGCTGGCCATTTGATGGGCGGCTTCGGTCATGCCATATGCTTCGATCACGGGGGCACCGAAGGTTGTTTCAAGCGCCCGCATGACTTGGGCCGGCAAAGAGGCCGAGGAAGAGCGCAAGAAACGCAGCGGCGTTGCGGCGATCACATCAGAATTCCGCTCGGCCCGCGACAGGATGGCCTGATGCATGGTTGGCACGGCAGTGTACCACGTCGGACGGGCGTCTTTCATCCAACCAAAGAATTTCAAGGCGTCAAATCCGGGTGCGCACCACACGGATGCGCCGGCCGCCAATGTGGCGCTGACGGCGGCAATGAGCCCATGGATGTGAAACAGCGGCATGACGTTAAGGCAGCGGTCGCTTGGCGACAACGCCAACGAAGCGCGGATATGCTCGGCAGAGGCCGCGATATTCGATTGCAGCAAGGGTACAATCTTTGGCCGCGAGGTTGTGCCGGAGGTGTGCAGGATCAGTGCCGTGTTATCCGGGTTCTGACCCAAGGTCAGCGCGGGTTTGAGGGCCGCAGCTGACGCACCCCCTGTCAGGGTGAATTGGCCCGCAGGCAGCGCCTCGGCGGTGTGCAAGCGCAAGACGGCAATCTTGCAATCTTGCGCTGCGGCAAGGGCCGGGCCGTCATAGCCCGTTGGCAAAACGATCGCCTTGGCCTTCAGATCCGCCAGATAGAAGGCGAATTCCTCTTGCTGGTAGGATGGGTTCAAAGGGGCCGTCACGGCCGCCTGCGCGATGGTGACAAACGCGGTTGCCATTTCGGGCCCGTTTGGCAAGACGATGGCAACCCGGTCTTCGGACCCGATGCCAAAGCCGCGCAGTTGTAGTGCCACCTCGGCGGACAAAGCACGCAAGGCGCCGTAGCTGAGCCAAGGGCGGCCAGGCGCGCCGATGGCAGGGGCGTCGTTGGCGGCATGCGCCAGAATTTCGCTGAGCGTTCTCATCTTCTTTGACCGATGCTGCTGTGCAAGAACCTTCGTGGCCTTCTAACAGGACGATACGCAAAACGCCACGTTGCCATCAAGATAGCGCATTGTGACGGCGCGCAAGAGAGCCAGACAGTTCAGGACACTGAGACCAGATCAAGGCGGAATGAAACGGGTCTGGACCAATTTGCGCGCCGCATCGAACCGCAAGCGAACGACCAGCAGCGGTGCGACAAATCAAAAGCCGGGTTCTTTGGCCGGTGATCGGAACAGGGCACCTTGCCGTCGGCACAGCCACCTTGATAGGCGTTGGTCAAACGGCCAGGGCCCGCACAGGGCGCGTTCATGCCGGTCCATCATTGCAATCCAAGATGTGCTATGGCACGCCGGGCGCGATCGATTGCCCCGTTCCCCCAAGCCAAAAGGTAGGCCGCCGCCATGACCGTCAACCCAACCCCTGACATCATTTACACCAAGGTTGACGAAGCCCCTCAGTTGGCTTCCGCGTCGTTGCTTCCCATCATCCAGTTTTTCGCATCAGCCGCCGGAATCACGGTGGGAACCAAAGATATCTCGCTGGCAGGCCGGATTATTGCCGCCTTCCCTGAGTATTTGACCAAAGACCAGCGCCAGCCAGACGATCTGGCAGACCTTGGAGCCTTGGTGAAACTGCCAAGCGCCAATGTCATCAAGCTGCCGAATATCTCGGCTTCGGTGCCTCAATTGGTGGCGGCGGTGAAAGAGCTGCAGGCCCAAGGCTATGCCATTCCGAACTATCCGGAAGACCCAAGCGGGGACGCGGACAAGACCCTTCGTGCCCGGTTTGATGCGATCAAGGGATCGGCGGTGAACCCGGTCCTGCGCGAAGGCAACTCTGATCGCCGGGCGGCCCTTGCGGTCAAGAACTATGCCAGATCAAATCCGCATTCGATGGGAAAATGGGCAGCCGACAGCAAGACGACTGTGACCACGATGTCGGGCAATGATTTCTTTTCCAATGAGAAATCCGCCACATTGACCACGCAGCAGGCCGGGACCGCCCGCATTGAACTGATCGGAGCGGGGGGCCATGTGATCGTGTTGAAAGACAAGGTTACCTACACGGCCGGCACGGTCGTTGACGCAACCTTCCTGTCCGTGCGGGCGCTGGATGCTTTTTTGGCCGCACAGATTTCGGCAAGCAAGGCTGAGGGTATCCTGTTCTCGATCCACCTGAAAGCGACCATGATGAAGGTGTCCGACCCGATCATCTTTGGCCATGCCGTTAAGGCCTTTTTGCGGCCCGTGTTCGACACATATGGCAGCGTGTTGACCGCGGCCGGGGTGGATCCGAATTCCGGGTTGGGCGCGATGCTGGATCACGTTGCGCGCCTGCCCGAGGGCCCCGAAATTCTGGCGGCGATCGACACGGTGATGGCGGAACGTCCCGCCTTGTATATGGTGAATTCGGACAAGGGGATCACCAACCTGCATGTCCCTTCGGATGTCATCATCGACGCGTCACTTCCCGCGCTGATCCGGGCGGGCGGAAAGGGTTGGGGGCCCGATGGCAAGGCCCAAGATACCAACTGCGTCATCCCCGACAGTTCGTACGCGCCCGTATATGACGAAGCCGTGAGGTATTTCAAGCAAAGCGGCGCGCTTGACCCGGCGACTGCGGGCACTGTGCAAAATGTCGGCTTGATGGCGCAAAAGGCAGAAGAATACGGATCGCACCCCACGACGTTCGAAATTCCGCAGGCAGGGACGGTGCGCATTGTGCTGGCCAATGGTCAGGTACTGCATGAACACGACGTTGAGGCGGGCGATATTTGGCGGTCCGCTTCGACGCAACAAGCGGCGATAGAAGACTGGGTGCGATTGGCAATCAGCCGCCAGAAAGCCGAAGGCTGTCAGGCAATCTTCTGGCTGGATGAAGCCCGCGCCCATGACGCCGAACTATTGGCCTATGTGCGCCCCCTTCTGGCCAAGGAAGGTGTGACAGAGAAATTCTTGATCTTGCCCCCCCGCGCCGCAACGCGCCTGTCGCTGGAAACCATTCGTCACGGCCAAGATTCCATCGCGATTACGGGAAATGTCCTGCGTGACTATCTGACCGATCTTTTTCCCATTTTGGAACTGGGGACATCGGCCAAAATGTTGTCAATCGTCAAACTGATGAACGGCGGCGGCATGTTTGAAACCGGCGCAGGCGGATCTGCGCCAAAGCACGTGCAGCAGTTGATGGACGAAAACCACCTGCGCTGGGATTCGCTGGGTGAGTTTTGTGCGCTTGGCGAAAGCCTGAAGTTTCTGGCCGAAACCAAGGGCAGCGCCAAGGCGCGCATTTTGGGGACGGCTGTGGACCGGGCAACACAAGGGGTGCTGGATCAAAGCAAATCCCCCGAAGCCAAAGTTGGGCAGACGGACAACCGCAGCAGCCATTATTATTTTGCCTTGTATTGGGCGCAGGCCTTGGCCCAGCAAAACGAAGACGAGGATCTGATCGCCCAATTCGCCCCGATTGCAAAGGCACTGGCAGAGAAAGAGGCAATCATTCTTGCCGAAATGAAGGCCGACGAGGGCAAGCCCGCCGATTTGGGCGGGTACTATCATACCGACCCGCATAATACTGCGGCCGTGATGCGCCCCTCTGCGACGATGAAAGCCATCTTGGGCTAAAACACCGATTGGAGTCTGAGGGCTGAAAAGGGGGTGACGGTTTCGGCGCGCGCCGTCCGGGGTTTGACGGGGGTTTGCGCGGGCCATCACAGACACATTCCACGCCCAACCTATCATAACGATATATATCTATCCGTTATGGGATGTTTACGGCGCAGGATCAGGACAGGTAGGTGATTTTGGATACCATCAGGGAAATCCAAAACCATGACGTTGACATACCGCCCAGAAATTGATGGTCTGCGTGCCGTTTCCGTTGTGTCCGTCATTTTGTACCATGCGGGCGTCAGTGCGGTCAGCGGCGGCTTTGTTGGTGTGGATGTCTTCTTTGTGATCAGCGGATATCTGATCACCTCCATCATCATCAGGGATGCAGGTGCAGGATCCTTTTCTTTTCTGGATTTCTACGAACGGCGCGCGCGCCGTATTCTTCCGGCTCTGTTCTTTGTGATGCTGTGCTGCATTCCCTTCGCCGCCCTGTGGATGCTGCCGCCCGAACTGCAAGAATTTTCGCAAAGTGTCATATCCGTCTGCTTGTTTGTGTCGAACTTTCTGTTTTGGAACCAAAGCGATTATTTTGCAGCCGCAGCCGAACTGAAGCCCCTTTTGCATACCTGGAGCCTGGCGGTTGAAGAACAGTTCTATATCCTTTTCCCGATCCTTCTTCTGGCGATGGGTGGGTTGCGGCGGCGGCACGTCATTTGGGTATTGGCCGGCATGGCAGCGGTAAGTCTGCTGGGGAGCGAATATGCGGCAAGATTCTATCCCATCGGCAATTTTTATCTATTGCCCACAAGAGCATGGGAACTGCTGGCGGGCGCGCTGTGCACCTTTGTGACACTGAAACCGCATCCGATGAGGGACAATATTTTCTCAGGCGCCGGACTTTTGGCGATCGTTGCTGCGGTGTTCTGGTTTGACGATGCTACGGCCTCTCCCTCCGGAGTTACCTTGCTTCCGGTGCTGGGGGCTGCGGCCTTTCTGGTGTTTGCCGCGCCAGGAACCATCGTTGCCCGGGCATTGTCACTTCGTCCGGTCGTGCTGCTGGGTTTGATCAGCTATAGCGCCTATTTGTGGCATCAACCCCTGTTCGCCTTTGCGCGGCTGCGCAATATAGTGCCGCCGTCGCAACTTTTGATGCTGGGGCTCTGCGCGGTGGCGCTTGTCTTGGGCTATCTAACGTGGCGATTTATCGAAACACCTGCCCGCAGGCGCGGGGTGTGGCCGCTGGTCAATCGGACGGCAGTTGTAAGCGTTTTCACCGCCGCTGCCGTGGTGCTTGTTGGTTTGGGAACAGCGGGCCAGATGACATCGGGTTTCCCCCAGCGCTTGCCCGAACGTGCGCTGTCGATCCTTGCAAGTGCCGAAGAAAAAGGGACGCTCACTAGAAACTGTCTTAACCACCTAGAGGTCAACGATGCGGAGGCCGGGAAAAAATGCCATATTGGAGCTGATCGGGCAAAGCTTGATTTTGTGTTGATTGGCGATAGTTTCGCCGCCGCTATCGCCGATGGTGTTCACATAGCGGCGAAGCAAACCGATCAATCGGGTCAACTGTTTGCCGTATCTGCTTGTCCGCCCGTTGTGGCCGTTGGGGGAAATTATGGCCCCACAAAGATCCTTTGCAAAGACTTTCAAAAGTCGATGCTGGCATTGGTGGCCGAGTTGAAACCGAAAACGATCATTCTTTATTCGGCTTGGGGCATCTTGGGTGACAAGCGAATCCTTGAAGCAAACGGACTGGTGAAGGGACGGGATAATTTCGATGACAAAGTCGTTCAAACGCTGAAAGATTTAAACGCAACAGGGGCGAAGGTGTTTGTCATATGCTGCGCACCAGGTGCCGTGGGCGGCCTTGATATTCCCTCAGCTTATGCGCGCTTGGAGTTTTATGGGTCGCATATGAACCTTGCACAGGGCCCAGGTGCGGGAGATGCCGTGCGCAGACTATTCCAATCTCCGGAGGTTCAGAAATACGCGACTTTGGTGGATTTGACCGATCCCTTTTGCGACGCAGAAACCTGTTTGCTGGTCAAGGATGGTCATTCCTTGTTTCGCGATGGCGGACATCTGAGTAAATTTGGGTCTGAATTCCTTGCGCCCACCCTGAAGAAAATCTTCGATACTGCCCTAAAGACCAACTAGGCGCGGGGCGGGTGGCGCCTAGGGCACAACCCTTGGCCGCGCAGCGTTTCGGGCAAACTGTGCACAGGATAATGATAGATCCTTGGGCCAAAGGGCCTTTAGGTTCTCCTTACGGAATTGCCGCCATCAATGATTTTGGTAATCAGGGTCACTACGGCCCTGTGCATCGCGGCGCTGCCGTCGCCCTCTTTTGCATGTGCGTGAGCGGCAGCGGCATCTCTCAATACGCCGACAATTTCACGTTCCGGCAGAATGTCGTGATCATTTAGCGCCAAAAGCAAGGACTCGCAGATGGCGAGGGCAGCAATTCCGGCAACATCAGGGACTTCGGTCATTGTATTCGACTTTCTTGGCGCCACGTGGTAAGCCTTCGTCATTGACGGACGACCACAATTTAGGGTCGCAGCTTTATGACCGGGTTACACTGATCTTGATCAGTATGATCGGCGCCATTTCTTACGATAATTACTTGGGGAGGGGCAGGCGGCATTTTCGTCCGTTCCTTACAGAGGTATAAAATGATTGATAACACCGCCGCACTGTCGATATTGGACAGTCCGTTTGCGAAAAAACTTTCTGCATTTGTAAAATTGGCACCCAGTGATCTGACAGTGATGTCCGATCTGTATCGCCGCCGCCGCACCTTTCCGATCGGCATGGATATGATTCATCAAGGTCAAGCAGATCAATCTGCTTACGTCGTCGCCTCTGGTTGGGCCTGTTCTTACAAGATCTTGCAAGGGGGAACCCGCCAGATCGTGGACTTTCAGATTCCCGGTGATTTTCTGGGATTACGGTCAGTCCTTTTTCGGACGGCGGACCATAACGTCGAACCGATCACCTTGGTTCAGGCCTCGGAGGTGCGTCAGCGGGATCTGCTGTACGCCTTTGCAGAAACGCCGCGGCTTGCGATGGCCGTTTTATGGGCCGCGTCCCGTGATGAGGCGATGGTGGTGGAACATCTGGTCGATCTGGGCCGACGCAATGCCTCGGAACGGATGGCGCATTTCTTGTTGGAACTTGGCGCAAGGCTGCGCTTGGTGGGCCTTGGGGAAAGAAGCGGTTATTCCTGTCCTTTGTCGCAATATCTGTTGGCAGATGCCATGGGGCTAAGCGCGGTCCATGTGAACCGGGTTTTACGTGAACTGCGCGAAGAAGGTTTGCTGACCTTTCAAAAAGGCCGCGTGGTCTTTGACGATTATGACGCCTTGGTTGAATTCGCGTCTTTTGATCGTGACTATTTGGATCACGAGGGACCACTTTTGAACTGAACATCGCGCGGTTGTGGCCA